>JAWOHI010000148.1:0-5207 GCA_046485255.1 Bacteroidales bacterium | reverse complement strand
CAAATAGTTTTGTTGCCGCTTTTGTTCTTGCCGTAACTTTTATTGAGCCATTCAGGCCCGGTTTCTCCAAAATATCATTAATCCCTTAAAGAAAGGAGTTCATTATGCCTAATGTTTCAAAAAAGACTCTTGGAGAGATCAAATCTGGCGTGGTCAGTGCTCTTTCCTGGAGGGCTGCCCGCAGCACCAATCTTTATGTTGATTCCGCCGTGCTGAGCAAAGGCTCCAGTATCAAGGCTTACCAGCAGGCGATCCCGCTGGAGCGCGATTCGGTGATGGTTTTTGCTGATGATGCGCCGCAATACAACTGGGCACACCCGTGCCGTTACCTGCTATTTGATGCCCTGACGGGGGAATTCTACCGCGAGGTCAAGGCCCAATTCCCTCCCTACCTGTTTTCAGATCCACCCAGGACGTTCGAGGTTTTTCACGAGCCTGTCCGCATCAAGGACATCGGCCTCCTTTACCCGGTCCTGCCAAAACTGCGCTGTCCCATCCGCTGGATCAAGGGGCAGCGGTATGCCATTCTGTTCTCGGGCGCTTCAAACAACCGCCATACCAATGATCTTGAATTCCTCTACCGTACCCTGCGGGACACCTATGGTTTCCCGGAGGCGAACATCTTTGTTCTCAATTATGACGGCACGATCAACTACAGCGGCAATCCCAAGCCCGTGACCAGCTGGCCCGGCGACGGCACGGCCTACCGGATGCCGGTTCACGGTGCCGGAACCAAGGCTGCCCTGGATTCAGTGCTGAATACGTTGAAAACCAAGCTCAAACCCAGTGATGTCCTGCTGATCCATACCAATAACCACGGCGGGCACAATGGCACGCAGTCCTACCTCTGCACCTACAGCGGGGCCAGTTACCTTGCCTCGGATTTTGCCGCCAAGATTGCCACCCTGCCTCAGTTTGAGTGCCTGATGGTGATGATGGAACAGTGCCACTCGGGAGGCTTCAATGCTCCCATCCTGGCCAGCTCACCGGCTACATACACCAGCGTGTCGTCCGCCTGCGAGGAGTTGAAAAACTCCATCGGAGGCGCCCATTTTGACCCGTTTGCCCGAGACTGGATTGCCGCGATGACAGGGAATACCCCCTATGGTGGCGCCCTGGCATCGAATCCCGACTCGGACGGAACGGGCAAGGTGTCGGCACGGGAGGCCCATAATTATGCCGATGCGGTGAAGGATCCTTATGACACCCCGGTTTACGACGAATCCTCGACGGCGGCCGGCAACTACCATCTGGGCCGGCGCTACTGGTATTACTGGCCGATCTATTGCCGGATATTGCACGAAGTCCTGCATCCGTATTATCTTCGCAAGCCCGTACCTGAATTCTACGAGATCCTGCACGAACGACTGATGCCGGGACTCCGGGCTGTTGAAGAGAAACTCGACATCGCTTCGGTCACACAGGAGAGAGAGTTGAAAAAGGCCATTGCCGAAGTTGCAAGGAAAGTGATGAGATGATGAACACTTTGGAGAAGGAAATACTGAGAAAGGTGGCAGCCATCCTGGGGCTTGAACTTTTGGAGAAAGTGAACATTTACCTGAATGGCGACCTGAAACCTGCCGGTGCGAGCGTACCGGCGGGAGACGGGTTCATTGACCTGCCCTGGGAGGGCCACGTTGTCTTTGTTGATCTCGAACCAAAAGCGAACTGGGGGCATCCGTGCCAATATCTTGCCATCCAACAGGATGGTGACGATCACATCGGGATGCTGGCACAAATGCCCCCCTTTTTACAGTCGGATGATCCGACCGTCTACCGCCTGTTATGGCGCGGCCCGCTCGCACCGGAGTGGACGGTCAACGCCTGACTCAAAGCCGGTTGATAAGTGTAGAGAGGTCGGAGCTACAAAGTATTGTTTATGGCCTGCAGGTTTCTTATTTTTCCGGTTGGTCAGCCAAACCGAAATGAAACCTTCTTTAGTCTTTCTTCTTTTATCTTTTCTCTTGCCTGCATCCTTGCAGGCCCAGGCGCCAGTTGTGGTTCCAAAAACCGATATCCCGCCGGTCATCGACGGCATCCTTGACGACCCGGCCTGGGTTAATGCGGTGAAATTCACTGATTTCACCGCCTATATGCCCACCTTCGGCGTGCCGGGATCTTTCCCGACCACGGCGATGCTGACTTATGACGGTGAGAACCTCTATGTGGCGTTCGACTGCCGGGATCCGGAGCCGGGAAAGATCAAGGCGACGATCTCCGCGCGCGACCAGATCAAGTCCGAAGATTGGGTCTGCATCAATATGGACCCGTTTTTCGATCGCCAGAGTATGGTCGACCTGTACGTGAACCCGCTGGGCATCCAGGAGGATGGCCGGTCATCGGGCAGTGGCGAGGATACCGGGGCCGACTACGTCTACTACTCCCACGGAACCATCGATTCCCTCGGGTACAAGGTGGAGATGAAGATCCCCTTCAAGAGCCTCCGTTACCGCAAAAAGGAGCCCGTGCTGATGGGCTTCATCCTGGAACGCCGGGTCCAGCGCCTGTCGGAGCACAGCACCTGGCCGGCGCTGAACGGGGAGCAGGGCATCAACTTCAGGCTCCAGACCCACCCCTTCGCCTTCACCGGCATCCGCCACTATACGCTGGTTGAGGCGATCCCCGCGTTTACCTATACCCACCAGATGGCCCATAAGGAGGGCAGCTTCGGAACCGATATCAGCAAGCCCGCCCTTAGCCTCACCGGCAAGGTGGGGCTCACCTCGCAACTGGTTCTGGATATGGCCATTAACCCCGATTTCAGTCAGGTGGAGTCCGATGCCGGGCAGATCAGGGAGAACCAGCGATACGCCCTCTATTACCCGGAGAAGCGTCCCTTTTTCCAGGAGGGAAAGGAGAACTTCGATATCGCCGGAATCAGCAAGTTCAGCTATTTCCAGCACGCATTCCATACCCGCCAGGTGGTTAATCCGACCGCGGCCATCAAGCTGAGCGGCAAACTCAACGATAATAACCGGGTGGCGTTCCTGTACGCCCTCGACGACCCCCTGGAAGGCCTCGATACCTCCGGGTTCCGTTCCAATTACATCATCGGCCGCTACCGGCATACAATCAAGGGCGACAGCTACATCGGCGCGGTAGGAACATTCAGGGAGTCGGGCCCGGATTTCAACAGGGTGGCGGGGCTCGACGCGCGCATCCGGCTGAACCCGTCCACCACGGCCGAATTCAACCTGCTGGGATCATCAAATCCCCCGGAGGAGGAGGGTGGACCGGTAAACGACTGGCTCGGCACCTTCCTGATCGCCAAGAATACCAGCCAGCTGTCTGCCTC
The DNA here is from genome assembly GCA_046485255.1 of Bacteroidales bacterium. Classification (GTDB taxonomy): domain Bacteria; phylum Bacteroidota; class Bacteroidia; order Bacteroidales; family UBA12481; genus UBA12481. Next base: position 1,912 of record JAWOHI010000148.1, on the reverse strand, counting down.
ACTCGAGCTGCAGCACATCGGAACCGATTTCACGTCGGAGAGCGGCTACCTGATGCGGTCGGGGCTGAACAAGCTGCTGGGGATGTTCACGTACAACTTCTACCGGTCGGAGGGCTTCTTCCGGCGCTTCTCCCCGTTCTTCTTCACCCTCAATAACCAGGATCTCCCCAGCGGTCTCTTTGAGATCGATTTTGGCGCCGGCTTTACGATTGCCGGGGAGCGGTCAGCCCAGATCGAGTTCTTCGTCAACCCCTGTAACGAGGTTTACCGGGGTGGCAGCTTCAAAACCCATAACGCCCAGTTCGAGATCGGGTCGCAGGTGGTCAAGAGCCTGCGCGTCTCGACGAAGTACCGCTTCGGATACCTGACCCGCTACGTGGAGAACCCCTACACCGGGTATGGGAGCCAGGGCTCCCTCGGACTGATATACCAGCCGATACCGAAATTCCAGTCGGAGCTCAACCTCACCTATTCCGATTTTTACCGCCAGCATACGGGGGAGAAGGATTTCAGCTACCTGATCGTTCGCAGCAAGAACACCTTCCAGGTTAATTCGAAGCTCTTTTTCCGGGCCATCTTCGAGTACAACTCCTACGAAAAGGATGTCACGATGGATCTCCTGGCCTCCTTCACCTACATCCCCGGAACGGTGGTCCATATCGGTTACGGCTCCCTGTTCAGGCAGGTCGAATGGAACGGCCACGCCTACCAGCCCGGATCCGACTACCTTGAACTCAAGCGCGGATTTTTCTTCAAGGCGAGTTATTTGTGGCGGAGGTGAGTATCATATCACCCGTTAACTTCAGGGCCTCAGCCTGGCTGATGGCCGGTTTGATGCTTTTGATTTTCTGGCCGGCATCCGCGCAAGTCAAGGATAAAGGAATCCCCTATGTCAACCACTACCCGAAACAGGTATATGGCGGAGGTACGCAAAACTGGGATTTTGTCCAGACCGATGACCGGATCCTTTTCGTGGCGAACAACCAGGGAGTTCTTAAATATAACGGCCTGGTATGGGAGAAGATACCAATGCCAAACCGGTCAGTCGTGCGGAGCCTTTTCAAAAGCAATGACGGGACGGTCTATGTAGGTGCTTTCAATGAAATCGGCTACCTGGGCATTTCCGCCACAGGAAGGCTTGAATACAGGAGCCTGGCGGATAGTGTCCCGGGCGCTGGCAAGGCCGGGGAGTTCTGGTCCATCAGCAGCAGGGGCGACTACCTTTATTTTCAAAGTTATGAAGCCCTGGTCGTCCATAACAGGGCATCGGGTTCCTGGAGGATCATTAAAGCCGATGATCAGATCGGTTTCCTGAACCGGGCGGGGGAGGAGCTCTACCTGAACATCAGAAACAGGGGATTGATGAAATTGGATGGCGAAGAGATGATTCCGGTCAGGGGCGGTGAGTTCTTTGGAACCCACGAAGTATGGCAGGTGGCAATGGTCAATGGAAACCTTTTGGTCGGTACGCAAAATCAGGGAGTTTTCGTGGTCGAAAACGCCGGGGTTCGTCGTTGGGAAGCAGAGGTGAACGGATCCCTGCTAAGGAACAAGCTCTTCAGCTTTGCTCAAAGCGAGGAAAACCTTTTTTGGGGAACCATCCAGGACGGACTCTTCGTCACCGACAAGGAGGGAAACATCATCACCCATATCAACAAGAACAACGGACTTAGCAATAATACCGTGCTCAGCCTGCTGATCGACGCCGAGGCCAACCTCTGGATGGGTTTGGACAATGGCATCGACCAGGTCCTGATCCATTCGCCACTGAGTTATCTGCTGACTTCCGGAGATATCGGTGCCGGATATGCCGCTGAATTTTTTGAAGGCCGGATTTTCCTGGGGACCAACCAGGGGCTTTTCATGGTACCGGGCAACCTGGCCAAAATGCCTGGTGAAGACCGGCTGCCGG
>JAWOHI010000196.1:0-9788 GCA_046485255.1 Bacteroidales bacterium | reverse complement strand
CCCAGCAGCACCTCTTCATCCGGCTTCCCGGCCTTTGGTTCATCCAGGCCGGTAACTGGATCTATGCCAGGGAGAAAGCGCTTCCGCCAGCCGCCAGCTCCAACCCGAGCCGCCTGGCCCGACAAACCGATAACGGAGCCAGGCATTACCTGAAGGTCACGAAGTGGGCCGGGGACCACCTGTTCGGACTGTCCGCCGCACGGTTCGACGATTCGCTAAACTATTCGGAACGCATCGTTGCCAATGACTCGGTGATTAACTCATCGGGCATCCGGACCTCCAATACCTTCCTGGGGGTGTCGCACCGCTGGAGCGCCAGCCAATCCTTTTCGCTGGAGAGCGGAGCCGACCTGGAACGGCAGCAGGCCGCATCGGGATCCTTTGCCGGACAGGTAAGCGAACTGCGCAGTGCCTTGTACCTCCTGGCCCGCCTGAACCTTGGCGGGCTCAGCGGTGCAGCAGGAATACGGCAGGAGTTCAATGGTACCAATACCCCCTGGCCTCTTGTCTCCCTGCACGCCAGCCACCCAATGGGCGACCGGCTTTTTCTAAGGGCATCACTATCAAATAAATACAGACTTCCAAACCTTAACGAAAAATACTGGAAACCCGGCGGGAACCCCGACCTGTTACCTGAAACAGGCTTTGGCGGGGACCTGGGATTAACCTGGAATGGCTTGCAGGACAACCGTTTCACTCCGCACGCCTCCATCAACCTGTTTGCCCAGGAGGTGAATAACTGGATCCAGTGGCTTCCGGCAGGCACCTACTGGTCGCCGCTGAATATCCGGGAGGTCAGATGCCAGGGGATGGAGGCGGAGTGGGGGAGCACCCTCCGATTGAGCGACACCCAACTGAAGACCACCATTCTTTACGCCTACACCGAAAGCCTGGATATGAGCCGCGAAAACATTTCCGAACGACTCGAACGGCAATTGGCCTACGTGCCGCTGCATACGTTCCGGATATTGGCAGCAGTCAATCATAAGCCGTTCGATGGGTCAGCCTCATTTGGCTATCACGGGAAACGGCACACCACGGACGTCCACGACCAATATCTCGACCTGCACGCCTATTACCTGGCAGATATCCAGTTTGGGTACCAACTGCAATTCAAGCAGTCGGGCCTGGCCATTCGTCTGAAAATCAATAACCTGTTCAATGCCTCCTTCCAGACCATCCGGGGTTATCCCTCACCGGGCAGGAGTTTTTCCCTGATGCTGATCTACTCGATGCAAAAAGCCAATAACCAAAACCAATGAAAAGAGAATTCCTTATCCCGACACTGCTCCTCCTGATTGGCCTTGCCGGCTGCGAAATTGAACCGTTGGTGCCCCCTTCCGACGAAGGATACCGGCACGGGATTTTCGTGATCAACGAAGGGGCGATGGGCAATTCCAATGGCTCCGTGTCCCATTTCAATCCGGATTCGTCCCGCGTGACCAATTACCTCTTTGATCAAGCCAACGGCCGCCCGCTTGGTGATGTGGTTCAATCCCTGACCATCGTTGGCAGACGTGGGTTTATCGTGGTAAACAATTCACAGAAGGTGGAGGTGGTGGATATGGCCGGTTTTGAGTCGGTCGGTTCCATCGAAGGACTTGATTATCCGCGTTTTCTGTTCGCCCTGGACAGCACGAAAGGGTACCTGAGCGATGGTAATTTTGAAGGGCGAGTCCACGTCGTTGACCTGCTGGGGTTGCAGATCGTCTCCTCCATTCCTTGCGGCAAGGGGCCGGAGCGGATGGTTCTCCACGGCCATCACCTGCTGGTGGTCAACTCCGGCGGATTTGATAACGACAGCACCATCACGGTGATTGACACCCGGACCGACCAGGTCGCCGCCACCTGGGCGACCGGCTATAATCCGGTGGATATGGTTATGGATCAGCACGACAGGTTATGGGTGCTCTGCAAAGGAAAAACCAGATGGAATCCCGACTGGACCCTGGGGATCGAGACCAGCTCCGAAATCAAGATTCACGACCCGGCAAGCGGGACGATACTTGAAACCATCGTCATCGGGCAGATCGGCGACTATTACTGGCCGAGCCAGATGGCCCGCAACCCGGCGGGCAACCGGATCTATTTGATTGAGGCCGAAGGAATTCTTGAAATTGATCTGGATGTGGCAACCCATCAGCCGTCGCTTCTGATATCGGGGAGTTATTACGGTTTCGGCGTTCATCCAAATGATGGTCAGATAATTACACTGATCTGCCCCTCCTTTACCACCTCCGGTTCGATGGTCAGGCATACCCCTGCCGGGGACGTGGTCGACAGTTTTGAGGTGGGGATTGGTCCGAACCGGGTGGTGTTCAACTAACCCCTTCTTTCTGATCTACCTGCTTGCCAGCCTGCAGAAAGTGTTAATTTTGCCCTCATTAAGAACCAGAAATTCCGATGAGGGCATTTTTCGTTTTCCTGCTGTGTTCGATATTCCTTACCCGGGCTGCCGCGCAGGTGGAGTCGCCCGGCGAGCCGCTGAGCCGGCTGTTTACGCTGAAAGCAGCTCCCGCCCCCGTCGAACTGAATGCGGTGACCCCTAAGATGATCGCAGATCTTCAGGAAACCTATGAGAACCAACTTAAACCATACCTTTTCGCCTATCCGATCGACACGGTCATCTCCCTCACCCACACCGGACAATGGGATACGGTGGGCCAATACCTAGTCTGCCGGATGACCATCCTGTCAAACGGTGCCGAATCCCTCAATCTGATCTTTGGAAAGTTCAGGCTGCCGGAAGGTGCCTCCGTTTATCTCTATACCCCAGGATTTAAGATCGTTCGTGGCGCCTTTACCCCATTCAACCATACCCCGTCGGGCCAACTGCCCACCTTGCCGCTACCGGGTCAGGCCATCACGGTCGAGCTGAACCTGCCGCTGAACCACCATTTCGACCCCGAGATCGAAATCACCCGGGTCTCCCACGATTTCACGGGGGTTTTCAAGTTGGAGGACGACCTGAAGCGGTCGGGCAGCTGCAACGTCGACATCAACTGCCCTGCCGGCGCCGCCTGGCAGGTAGAGAAGAACGCGGTGGTCAAGTTCATCCGGGGTGGCTACTGGCTCTGCTCCGGGGCGCTGATTAACAACACGGCCAATGACGGGCGGCCGCTCCTGCTGACAGCCAACCACTGCATCGGCCTCCAGTCACACGCCGACCAGTCGGTCTTCTTCTTCCGGTACGAACGGCCGGTGTGCGGATCGGGCTACGCCTCTCCGTCCCAGACCCTGTCCGCCGGAACGCTCCTGGCAACGCGCAATACATTGGATTTCAGCCTTGTGGAATTGAGTTCCGTTCCTCCGGAACAATATGAACCTTACTATGCCGGCTGGGACCGAAGGGCCGTCCCCTTCCACGATACGGTGGTGGCCATCCACCATCCGAGCGGCGATCCCAAGAAGATATCCAAAAGCTATCACAGGGTGGTGACCGGCGATTTCGGCAGCGGGTTCGATTCCAACACGCACTGGCGTATCGCCCAGTGGGATATCGGGACCACTGAACCTGGATCCTCCGGGTGCCCGCTGTTCAATACCGACCACAGGATCATCGGGGACCTCACCGGCGGTGATGCCAGCTGCGACTACAATTTCAACGACTATTTCCAGAAGTTCTCCGTATCCTGGGACCGTTACCCCGACTCCTCCAATCAGCTCCGGCACTGGCTCGACCCCCAGGGAACGGGGACGCTGATCCTGAACGGGTATGATCCGTATCTGGAAGGCAAGCCCCTGGCCAACTTCGAAATGAGGCCTGATCCTGCCGAAGTGGGCCGCAAGCTCTTTGTCAGTGACCGGTCGTCGGGATTGCCTACCGCCTGGGAATGGCGGTTCGAAGGCGGAATCCCCGAATGGTCGGATCAAAAAGATCCCGGCGGGGTCATCTTTCAAAATGCCGGAGTTCACCAGATAACGCTGAAGGTAAGCAACGACCTGGGCACAGACTCCATCCGCCAGACCGTTCTCGTGAATGAGCGATTCTCTTACTCCGTGTCGGAGACCCGCATCGTACCGGGACGGGTCATCGAGGTTGCCGACCACAGCACCGGAAATCCGCAATCGGTCTTATTCACCGCACCGGGCGGATTTCCCTCCATCTGGTCGGGACCCGAAGATTATCAGGTCTCTTTCAGCAAGCCGGGCGACTATTCCATCACCCACCGCGTCGATTATCCGGGTAAAACCGATCAGTTGATCCATTACAACCAGGTTAGGGTATTGAATGAGAAGGTAGCCTTCCATTCAATCCATATCAGCAACACGGCTGCGGATGAACATTCGTTGACCCGCGACTTCGGCAACCAGGGCTACTTTCCCGGATCCAACTCCCACGGAATCAATTATTTTGCCGAGGAGTTCCGCAACACCACCGGATCCCGATGTATGATCACCGGGATATCACTGCCCCTGGAGGTCCTGAAGAACCATACCGGAGACTACTACATCACCTGTTATGTCTGGAATGCGAAATGGGAAATCCTGACCAAGGATTCCGTCAAGCTGTCGGATTGGGAGGAGTCAAGCCGCTTTACCGCCCGGTTCAACTATCCGGTCCTGTTCGACACGCTGGTTTACGCCGGATACTCCATCAAGCCCTGGAGCCAGGCGACTTTTGCCTCAAAGGCTGCGGTTGACCGCGGGTTGAGTGGGAAAAACACCGCTTATGTCCGGTTCGGAAGCAATTGGACCTCCGTCCCCGACGTGTTCGGGCTCCACACCTCGCTTGATCTCTCCCTGGAAATCACGCCAATGAGCCAGAATTACGAGGATGAAGTCAAGATAGCCGGGCAAAATCACCACGGTGATTTCGCCATCGATCTGGGCAAACTGGTATTCAAGCAAGTGGTTGTCACCATTTATGACTTGATGACCAGGCAGGTTACCTCAACCTCCTCCCATCAGGGCAATCGGGTGATGATCTCCTTCCGGCCCCCTGTTTCAGCCGTTTATATCGTGAGGATTCAACTGGATTACCTGGTCTTTTACCGGACCATCCTGGCTTTCAGGGACTAATCGCGATCCCCTCTTTTCAGGTAATGATCGAGCAGGGGTGCCACCTGCTCCACCGCCAGATCCTTGGCCACGATATGATAATCCCCGCTGAGCACAAAGATCTTGGGAGTACTCCAGGCCTGATACCCGTCGATGACCTGCCGGATATTGACTGGCGAATAGGCATTGATCCAGCTCAATCCATTCTCTGTTACGAACTCGTTCCAGCCCTCGGTTTCCAGGCGGGTATTGATGGCTATCACTTCACCTCCTTCCGACCGGATTTTTCCGTATAGCTGATGCAGTTTGGGCGTTGATTCCTTGCAGTGCCCGCAATCCGGCTCCCAGAAATAGAGGATGATGAACCTTGCCTTTATGTCGGTCAGGTTAAACGGCTGGTTATCCAGCCGGATCAGGTTGGTCAGGGGAGGGGCGGGCGATCCGATCAGCAGCGGCTTCATGTCGTCCACCCGCTCCCTGATGGCGTGGAGGTTAACTTCTTCAATCCAATGAGCCTTGCCGTTCAGGTAGTAATTTTCGGCTATATGAACATAGACTGCATCCGTGCCCATTATCTCAGGCTCCGAATAGAGATTGAGCAGGTATTGCACCACGAACTGGTAGGTGTCGCCCCGGCTGCCGGTTTGGGATATGACCTGGTCGGCCGCCTGGATGATGGAATCGGCCACCGGGGTGAGGATTCGCTTGAAATACTGACTTAATTTATTCTCGATCAGAGGCGTCCGCAGCAATCGGGCATCCGTGAGGTCCACCTGGTCAAAGAAGTGCCTGGTGTAATACAGGTACTGCTTCAACGGCTGATCCGCACTCCCGGGAGCCATCAGTTCGGCAGGCAGCGCCAGCGGCCTCAGTCCCCGGATGAAATCCCCCGGAAGCGTACCGGCCAGAGTGGTGGTTCCCTTGTTCCATAAATCTTCGATCAAGGATTGTAACAGGTCGGACTGCGCCTGGGTTTCGGCCAGCGAATCGGCCGGAAGTCCCGGCTGCCTTAGTTTCCTCTGGAGCGTGGCCATCTCAGCCTGATTGCGGCTCATTTGTCGCTGCCATTCAGAGAATTGGCTGTTTGCTTCCGATCCTATGAAGCGCGCCTGGTCCGGGGTGGCTCCCGCTGGCAGTTTTATGCTGAAATCCTGGGTGCCCTCAAGAAAGAACTCGATGTACTTCTTGTTCTCAAAAACCAGCTGATACATCCCTTCCGGCAGCACCCCGGCCGAATAGAACCTTGCACACCCGTCGGGGCCGGTCCGCACGGTGTCGTCGCTGAAAAAGCGGCCACCGAAGCGGTGGGATAAGATCAGGGTCTGGTCGCGATAATCCTCTCCGCAAAACTTCAGGCTGAAGCCTTGTGAGAAAAGTAGTCCGGCTTTTATCAGGAGGGTCATCGTTACCAATAGGATCCGAAGCATCTGCACCATAATGATCGATTTTGGGCAAAGATAGACAATGAGTACATTTGGCAAACGAACGAAAAATGATCTCCGTCCTGATCCCGGTCCGAAACTGGCCCCTAAGGGAGCTGGTTGAATCCCTGGTTCTTCAATTGAAGCGGGCAGGACAGCCCTATGAGATCCTCATTGGCGAGGACGGATCGGAGCCGGAGTTTTCCCAACACAACCAGGAGCTCGAATCCATCGATGGGGTGAGCCATTTTTATCACGGCCGCGCGCTCGGACGCAGCGCGAACCGCAATTTCCTGGCCAGGACGGCCCGTTACCCTTACCTCCTGTTCCTGGATGGGGATGCCGGGGTCGCTGATGCCGGTTTCATTGAGACCTATCTCAGACTTGCTGATGAAGATTCGGTTATCTGTGGAGGAACCGGCTACGGAACGGACCCGCCTGAGAACCCCGATCACATCCTGCGATGGAAATATGGCCGCGCCAGGGAGGAAAAACCCGCCTCCATCCGGCAACTGAATCCCTGGGACTCCTTTTCGACATTCAATTTCATCATCCCTTCCGCCCTCTTTGCCCGGATTCGATTCGACGAAACCATCTCCGGCTATGGCCACGAAGATACCCTCTTTGGTTATCAGTTAAGGTCTGAGGGCATTCCGGTCATTCACGCCGATAATCCGCTGCTCCACCTCGGATTGGAGCCAGCCATCCCCTTCCTCGAAAAGTGCCACGATTCGGTCCGCAACCTGGCCATTTTGTATCAATTTGGGAAAATTCGGGACGAGCACGCATCCAGGAATAATCTGTTGCACAGTTGGCTCGTACTGAAGCGATTGGGGATGCGCAAGCCCGGCGGTTTCCTGTTCAGGTCCACCCGCAGGCTCCTGGAGCGGCAGCTCTGGCAGCGGCGAGCGCGAGAACGCCCTGATGGCGCCGTGGGTCGCGAACCTGTCAGACGCGGACATCAAGGACCTCGCGGCGTACTACGCATCCAAGCCCGGCCTCACGGTGCCGAAGCGCTGAGCGGCGCGCGCGACCGCCGGGAGGCGTGCGGACGGCGGCTAATGCCTATCACGCTCGATGGGCCCCTGAACTAGACTTGTTTTTCGAGCCCGGCGACACGCACTGAGCGCCTGGCGCCGTCGAGCTTGCTGCCGGGGCAGATCACCCGTCCTGACCGATGTTGCGCTTCATCTCCAAGTTGCTGGCTGTGGTGGTGCTGCTGTCGCCGGCCTGTCCTGCGCTGGGCCAGCAGGACATCCTCGCGCGGCCCCTGCCCGAGGTGGGCGACTTCCCCCGCCAGCCGATTCGTATCGTCGTCTACACCAGCCCCGGCGGGCTCATCGACCTGACGGCACGCCGGTTCGCCGATATCGCCCGCCGCCACGCCCCGCAGCAGCCGTTCGTCGTCATCAACCGGCCGGGCGGCGGCGGCATCGTCGCGTTCGAAGAAGTCCTGCAGCAGCCCGCGGATGGCTACCACATGCTGGCCGTGACGCGCTCGAACATCTCCAAGATGATCGCCACCGGACGCGATGACCTGATCGAGCGGATCGATTGGCATTCCTACATCATGGACAACCCGCACGTGATCATCACCAACGCGGCGCGCGGCGCCGGGAGTTGGCAGGAGGTCTACCGCGAGGCGCTGGCCGCGGGTGACCGCCAGCTCTGGCTCGGCGCGGACATCGGCGGCGTCAAGCACGTCTCGGGGGTCAAGATGGCGCGCCAGGCAGGCATCGAGATGCGGTGGATCCCGTACAGCAGCGGCGGCCAGGCCATCGCCGCGCTCATGGGCAACCTCGGCACCGTCTACCTCGGCAATCCGCGCGACGCCCTGCTCTCCGAGGATCTGCGGGTCGTCGCCGTCGCCGCCGCGCGGCGCCTGGAGGCATTTCCGGACTCCCCTACCTTCACGGAGCTTGGCATCCCCGGGCTCGAGAACGAGCATATCTGGCGTGGTTTCGCGTTCCGCAAGGGCATGCCGGAAGACCGCCGGGCCTGGTTCGCGGAGCTGATCCGCAGGGTCAGCAACGACCCGGCATGGATCTCGGCCTGGGCCGACGACGGGGTGGCGCTCGAGTACCGTGGCGCCGAGGCCTTCACGCGCATGGTCGAGCAGGACGCCGAGGAATTCTCGTTCTACCTGCGCGAGATCGGCCTGCTGCGCGAACCCGGCACCCGCGACACGCTCCTCGCGGGACTCGGCGAAACCCCCGCGCTGCGGTTTCTGAAGGCGATCCTCCTGCTGGTGAACGTCGTGCTCGCCGTCGTGCTGCTCCAGTCCTCGTTTCGCCACCGCTGGGGCGAGCTGATGGTGCTGTCGCTCGTGCTGTCGCTGGCCGTCCTGTTCTTCGTCATGTCCGAGGCGCTGCCGCCGCCCAGCCCGGTCGACACCGTGGGTGCGCGTGGCGTGCCGCGGCTCTGGATCATGCTCTTGCTGCCCCTCGCGCTGTACCAGGTGTTCCTGATCCTGAAGGAGAAACCGAAGGGCAAGGGCAAAAAGAAGAAGCGGTCCATGTTGCTGTTCACTTTCATCGGTTTCATGACCAGCTACGTGCTGCTGATCCCGATCCTCGGCTACATGCTGGCCTCGCTGATCTACATGCCCGGGGTCCTCTGGCTGCTGAAGTATCGACACCCGGTGATGATCACGGCGCTGACGGTGGGCTGGCTGGCATTCTCGGAATTCGTGTTCCGCCAACTCCTGTACGTGGACCTGCCCGCCGGCGCACTGTTTCGCGTTCTGTCATGAGTTCGAACCGCTTGAGTCGGGAGTCGCATGCCGATGTTTGAACTGCTGCTGAGCGGGATCGGCGCGACCCTGGCCTGGGCGCCCCTGGTCGCCATAGTCAGCGGCATCGTGCTCGGCATCCTGGTCGGCGCGATGCCCGGGCTGTCGCCTTCCATGGGCGTCGCGCTGCTGGTGCCTTTCACCTATGGCATGTCGCCGATGCTGGCGCTGATCCTGCTGGTTGCCATCTATATCGGCGCCAGCTACGGCGGCTCGATCACCGCCATCACGATCAATGCCCCGGGGACCGGCTCGGCGGTGGTCACGGCAATCGACGGCTACGCCCTCACCAGGCAGGGGCGCGCCGCCACTGCGCTGGGCGTCTCGATCGTCATCTCGACCGTGGCCGGCCTGCTCGGCACGCTGGTGCTGATCTTCTTCTCGGTGCCCCTGGCGGCGGTCGCGGTGAATTTCCACCCCGCGGAGTATTTCGCCATCGCGGTGTTCGGCCTCGAGAAAATATTGATCAGGCAGTTGCCGATATTAAGGCTGTTTTGCGCGATCGCCACAATTTGGATGCCGATGAATTAGATGACTTTAGCGTGCGCGCTCAAGCCCAGGCAATTGAAATTTTT
>JAWOHI010000064.1:0-3529 GCA_046485255.1 Bacteroidales bacterium | reverse complement strand
GCTTATACGAACAGTGGGGTTGTTGTGGGAGGCTTCTCTTCCCGTAAGGATTCAATAGGCTTCATCCCTGAATATGATCAACAATACGAAGCCACGGATCTGGGGGCAACCGCCCGGGTGCCATCCGGACAGATGGATTTGTTTTCCTCAGATTTCAAGTACCCCCAGGTGTTTAGGGCTAATATCGGGTTTGATCAGAAACTTCCCTGGGGAATGGTAGGAACCATCGAGGCCGTTTTTACTAAAACCCTCAATAATGTTCTCTATTACAACCTCAACTACAATCCTGATCCGGTTCGGAACCTTACCGGGGTTGACACACGTCCCTATTTCGATAACAGGAACAAAATTGATGGGACCTATGACCGAATCATTTTGGGGACCAATACAAACAAGGGGTATTCATACAATTTCACAGCATCAGTGGAGAAGCCCTTTGCCAAAAACTTTGCTGCCAATGTCGCCTATACCTTCGGACGATCAATGGCCCTCAACGATGCCACATCTTCACAAAACTCTTCCCAGTGGCGGTATATGGAGTATGTCAGGGGCTTGAACGATCTGGATCTGAGTGTTTCTGACTTCGATATGGGTCACAGAGTTTTGGCATATCTCACCTATCAGGTTGAATACCTGAAGCATGCGGCCACCACGATCAGCATCTTCTATAATGGCCAATCCGGGATGCCGTATTCTTATATCTATGACGATTTCAACGCCAGTGTGAACGGTGGCAATGGACTTAATGGTTGGGCTCGCGAGAATGAAGGCACCCTGATTTACATTCCGAAGACTAAGGAAGAAATCGTGTTTGCCAATGCTGAAACGGCTGATGCACAATGGGAAGCTCTTAACCAGTTCATTGAGAATGATCGTTACCTAAGCAAACACCGGGGTGAGTATGCCGCCCGCAACGGCGCTCGCACCCCGTTCGAGCAAATGATCGATCTCAAAATCGCACAGGATTTCTTTGTCAGAACCGGTAACACGAAGCACAAACTCCAGCTGACACTGGACATTTTCAACCTGGCCAATCTGATCAATCCGGTCTGGGGCCCGAAATACTTTGCTTATGTCAACACCATGCAGCTGATTTCCTTTAAGGGATTCGAGGCTGACGGCACCACTCCAACTTTTGAGTTTAAAACTCCGAATAGTGTTTATTCCGTTGATGATAGCGGCATCCGCTCATCGCGATGGATGGCACAAATCGGGATCAGGTACGCATTTTAGAACATTAACATTTTATGAGAGCCCTGCTAATGGCGGGGCTCTCATTTTTTCATTCCCGGCATGAGGGTAGTAGATCTAAAGTCTAATTTTATAGCGGTCACCCGGCTGAGGAACGGTCTTAAGGTTTTATCCATTCTTGCCCTTCTGCTGATTTATCCATTGTCATCTTCTGCAAGTGACCGAGACCGCTACCTGATCGTCCTCTCCATGGACGGGTTCCGCTGGGACTACCCGGCGATCTACCATACCCCCAACCTCGACCGGATGGCCCGGCGCGGAGTCAAGGTCAACTCCCTGATGCCGGCCTACCCGAGCAAAACCTTCCCCAACCACTATTCCATCGCCACCGGCCTCTATCCGGATCATCACGGGATCGTCCAGAACAGCTTCTACGATCCGGAGCTGGACCGCCATTTTAGGATGAGCGACCGCTCGGCGGTGCAGGATTCGGTGTTCTGGGAGGGGGAGGCGATCTGGGAGACGGCTGAAATGCAGGGGGTGCGGACCGCATCCTATTTCTGGGTCGGATCGGAGAGCAATGAAACCTACCGGCCAACCGACCGTAAACTATTCGAAAGCGGTTTTCCCTACCTCCAACAGATCGATACGGTTATTCACTGGTTAAACCGGCCGGAGGAAGAGCGCCCCAGGCTGGTTATGTTCTATTTCGATGAGCCGGACCTGGTCAGCCACCGTTACGGGCCGGTCAGCCAAGAAACCGGGGAGGTGGTGGAGCGGCTCGACAGCATCGTAGGCGTGTTGGGGAAAAGATTGAAGTTCCAGGAAAAAAGACTAAAGATAAGGATCAATCTGGTTGTGCTCTCCGACCACGGGATGGGATTGATCCCGGAGGGTAACCAGGTTTACCTGGAGGACCTCGTCGATCTGAAACGGTTTAGACGGATCTCCGGTGGCAATCCGGTCCAAGCCCTGGAGCCGGAACCCGACTACCTGGAGGAGGCTTACCGGCTTCTCAGTCAGGCGGAGCACATCAAGGTGTGGAAACGGGAGGAGATGCCGGCGCACTACCATTACGGTACCCACCGGCGGATTCCCTCGCTGGTGGTGGAGGCCGACAGCGCCTGGGGCCTTGAGATCCGGCGCAGAAAGCCCATCAATGGCCGTGAATTTGAGTACAGCCTTGGAACCCACGGGTACGATCCGGCCAACACCGATATGCACGGCATCTTTTACGCTAAGGGGCCGGCCTTCAAGAGGAGACACGCACAACCCACCTTTGAGAACGTGTCCATCTATGGCCTCCTGGCGCACATCCTGGGCCTTAAACCAGCCAAAAACGACGGGAATTTCGAAACGGTCAAGGGAATGCTGCGCGGCAATTAAAGCCTAAAAATCACGGTCCAGGTCGAAGATCTTCTCCATCACCACCCATTTCTCCCCGGGCTTGGCCCAGGGCAGGGGCGCCTGGAACTGCCAGACGAAGACCTCCCATTCGGGCTGCCTCTCCAACTGGCCAAGCCGGGCCATCTCCCGCTCGAAATCCCACCCGTCGGGGGCCTCCAAGACCATAAATAGCCTGTTTCCCAACAGGTAGATCTCCATATCGAGGATGCCCACCTCCTTGATGCCTTTCGGAATTTCGGGCCAGATGCCCTCCCTGGTATGATAGTGGCGATAGAGCCGGATTTTTTCCGGGTCGTCCTGCAGATCGAGCGCCAGGCAGTATCGTTTCATCGGAGAGTGATCTTTTCGGTAATGCTTTGACCGTCTCCTTTGATTACCAGTGTATAAACGCCCTTAGGCAATTGGCTGAGGTCGAGCTGCCTGACCCATTTGCCGGCTGACAGCTCGTGGGTTTCATCGGTAACGACCTGACCGGCGATGTTAAAGATCCGGACATTGGCCCGACCGGGCTGCTCCGACAGCACTTCCAGGGTGACCTGGCCGTCGGTTGGATTGGGATAAAGGCGCATAGCCAGGTTGCTCAAGGGATTCAGCGTTGAGGCCGATCCGGCAAAAAGCTCGACGTGATCCACGGCTGCACCGCCGCCACGCTGCTTCCCATTGGTATAGTAAAAGGCTAGCTGTACCCCGTCTTTGAGGGCTCCCTCAGGAAGTTCGAGAGCCAGCTCCTTCCAGTCCCAGCGGCTGGTCATCGGATCGGGGAACTTGTAAATCTCATTCCAGGCGCTATCGGGTGATACCCGGTATACCACCGAGAACCGGTCGCTGACCCAGGCGTTGTTGAAGGCGTACATAAAACGAAGGGTTACCGGAGACCCGGCCAGGTAGGCCAGGTTGACCGGCGGGGTGGTCAGATAATCCGAAACGGGTA
>JAWOHI010000013.1:0-4736 GCA_046485255.1 Bacteroidales bacterium | reverse complement strand
GTTGGAGCGCACCGGCAATGGCCGGAGGGAGTCGTTCCGCTACTTCCCGATCCCCAGGATGACCAACACCTTCATCGAGAACGGCCAGAGCGATCCGGCCGACATCCTCGCCTCCACCCCGAAGGGGATCTACGTGCAGAGCCTGAGCGGGGGGAGCGTCAACCCGGTAACCGGGGTGTTCAATTTCACCTGCCGCGAAGCCTACCTGATCGAGAACGGACAGAAAACCAAGCCGATCAAAGGTGCCACGCTTATCGGGTCCTGCCTGGAGGTGATCAGCAACGTGGATGCTGTGGGCAACGACCTGGATTTTGGCCCGGGCATCTGCGGCAAAGGCCAGATGGCCGAGGTGGATGCCGGTCAGCCTACCGTGAGGATCAGGGGGATCAATGTGGGCGGAGGGAGGCAGGGATAGAATACAGATGGATAGACAGATAGATGGATAGACAGTTAAATGGTAAATGGTAAATTGTAAATCACGATGGATTATCAGAAGCTTATCGGATCATTGGTTTCTAAGGCGCTTGATTTGGGTGCCGATGAGGCTGAGGTTTATCTGGAGACAGGCAGGAACTTGTCGGTTCAGGTGCAGGATGGGGAGTTGGAGAGCATTGAGGAGGCGGCCACGGTGGGAGTGGGCTTCCGCGTAATCGTGGATGGTTGTGTTGGGTTCAGCCACTGCAATGATTTGTCTGACAAGTCGTTGAAGGATGCGTTATCCAGGGCGGTTGCCTTTGCCAGGCTGACCACCCCGGATGAGCACAACAAGCTTCCGGGCCGGCAGGCCTACCGGGAGGTGGAGGGATTGTATGATCCGGAGATTGCCCTGGTTCCAATCGATGAGAAGATACGGATGGCGGTGGAGCTGGAGCGCCTGGCGATGCAGGATTCGCGGATCACCAAGAGTTCGGGTGCCGGGTGGAACGAGTCGGAGGGGGAGGTGTTCATTGCCAACTCCCACGGCCTGACCGGCAGTTACCGGTCGGCGGGTTGCGGTCTCTTTGTCAGTGTGGTGGCCGAAAAGGGCGACCAGAAGAATACCGGCGGGGAGGGCTGTTCACGCCGCTTTTTCAGGGATCTGAAGTCCTTGGAGGAGATTGCCGGGAAGGCAGCCCGGGATGCCTGGAGCCTGCTTGATCCGGTGATGATCCCGACACAGAGGGCGGCGGTGATTTTTGATCCCGATGTGGCCGGATCATTGCTTGGCGGGGTCATCGCGGCGCTCAATGGCGACCGGGTCAACCAGGGAGCCAGCTTTCTGAAGGATTCGCTGGGGCAGGCCATTGCTTCTGGGCTGCTGACCATCACGGATGACGGTACCAGGCCGAAAGGGTTGGGCAGTGCCCCGTTCGACGGCGAGGGGGTGCCCACGCAAAGGCGGGTGCTGATCGAGGGAGGCATACTTAAAGGTTTTATTTACAATACGATATCAGGAAGTCGGGCGGGCGTGGAGAGCACCGGCAACGCGTCGCGGGGCGGGTTCAGCAGCCTTCCGGAGATCTCGACCCATTCGGTTTCGCTTGAGCCGGGGAGCCAGACGCCCGAGGAGATCACAGAGGCTACGGCCAAAGGTCTGCTGGTGAAGGAGATCACCGGCTACGGCATCGATCCGGTCAGCGGCAATTTCAGCGGCGGGGCCAGCGGTTTCTGGATTGAGAATGGGCAGGTCAGGCACCCGGTGAAGGGGATTACCATTGCCGGCAGTGCCCTTGAGATCCTCCACGGCATCGATATGCTGGGGAACGACCTCGACCTGAACCGTGGCTTTGCGGCCCCGACGCTGCGGGTGCGGGAGATGCAGATTGGGGGGATGTGAGAATAGACTTGTCAACTTTCTAAAGTTGTCAACTGTTCCTTGTGAAAGTCTTCTGAGGAAAGGTATTCTGTATCAAGGCGTTGGCAAGGCCTAAACTGTTTCGTGCTGGATGGAGAACAGGGCAAAATACTTTAAGTCAAATACTTAAATTGGGTTGTTGACATCTCTTTCTAATAGAGATGTCAACTTTCTCTATTAACTAATTGAATAAAATGGATTTATATCAAGATCAGCGCGATATTAAAAAATTAAGTGCCAGATTTCCAACTTTGTAACAATAAGGAAAACAGTTGACAAGTTTATAGAGTTGACAACTCTTTCAAAATTTATGAGGCCCCTCCTCCTCCCCTTCACCAGCATCCTTCTCCTGCTCTCTCTAGGATTCGTTCAAACGGCTAACAATCAGTCTCTTGCCAGGCCAGTCGCCACGGAACCCGAATTCACGTGGAAGACAGGCGTCGGCTATGAATACCTGTTGATCATACAGCCGGATACCGGGCGCGGGACCTTCCGGGGTTTGCATTTCAACCTGGATCGCGCAGTTGCAAGAAAGATATGGATTGGCTCCGGCTTGGTAGCAGGGCGGACCGATTTGGGTGAGTTCACCAAGGTGAGGATCATAGACCATTCGATCGTGGATTCATTGGGATTCTTCCTGATGCGCGACAGCATCGTATCCGAACACCGGTGGCAGAACCACCTGGCCTTGCCCCTCCGGATGACGGTCGACCTGGCACGAGGCACACTGTGGTCGATACCCCTGAGCCTGGGGACCACCATTGGCGTGGTTTACAACAAGGGCTCCATCAATCAGTATGGTGACATAACCCGAATCGCCAGACAATCCTCTCCGGATGGTTTTACCGGCTTCATCACGGCCGACCTGGGCTTGGGGTACCAGGTGTTTCAACTGGAACGCCTTTCAGTTATGCTATCGGCGGAGGCTCGTTATGTGATCGCCGGAAGAAAATCCTTTGGATACAGGCACCCTTTCGTCGGAGGAAAAGCCCTGGTCAACTTTTACTGGTGACCGGTCACCGGTCACCAGTCACCGCCCTGCCAAACTCCCTGGATACCGAATTTTCATAACTCAGGCACACCTCCGTCGCGAACCGGATCCCCATCCCGATGATCCGGTCCCACTCCGGCTGCCCCAAGCGCTCCACCTGAACGGTCTGCTGATCCTGAACTATTCTAAATAACTCCACGATCATCCCGGCAGTGAAATTATCACCGGCGCCGATGGTGCTTACGGGCGTGATCTCCGGAACGGGGTAGTGGCTTGAAAACGAGGGAGTCCTGACAAATACCCCTCCGGTATTGGCGCTATAGACCAGGTTTGGGCAGAGGCTCCTGACGGCTTCCCAAGCTTCATCGGGGCCCGTGGTGCCGAAAATGTTCCGGAAATCCTCATCGGAGCCTTTCACGAGGGTGGCTCTCTGCAGGTTCTCGATGATGGAGGGCTTCAACCGGTCAATCTCGTGCAGGTGGGCCCGCCGGAAATTGGGATCATAAACCAGACAGGCACCGTTCCGGCAGGTCCGCTCAATGAAGGAACCCACGATGCCCCTGATCTCCGGCGCTATGGCGTAATAGGATCCATAGAGGAGTATGTCGCTAGGACCCACCTCCGGAAGGCGGATGTCAAGCCGCTTATCCGGAAAATCGCGATGGAAGGTGTAATGAGCGTCATTCCGTTCATCAAGAAAGGCGAGGGCAAGGGCCGTCTTACCGCCGGAGTAGCGATAAACGTTACTGGTATTGACGCCGCTTTCGCGGAGGAACCGGTCGATCAACTCGCCCGCCTGATCCCGGCCATACTCGCTGATGAAGCGGGCCGGCAACCCTGCCCGCCCCAAGGAGACCATTCCGTTGAGCATCGACCCGCCCGGCCTGGCAGCCACGGGCTCCAGATCGCGCATGATCAGGTCGAGGACCGTCTCGCCAAGGCCGAAAATCCTACTCCTCTTTGCGTGCATTCAGAAAATCCTGAAGGATCTGTGTCGCCTTCACCTGATCCTCTTCGTAAATGAACAGGTCGATCAACGAAGGCGATCCGCCATAGAATCCGGCCCTGACCCCCATCTGGAAATCGTCGCGCGTCATTGAGGCAATACCGTTAACGGCCAGCTCCTCCTTCAGAAGCAAGATCTCCACCTCGCCTAAGGAATACAAAAGAACTAGTGGCTTTTCCATCTTATCAAACTTTTGATTTACGCTTTACCATTTACAATTTACTTTTTTCTTTCCGACTATCCAACTATTCAACTACCCAACTATCATCTATCGCCCTCAATCTCCTCCAGCGTTTTCCCCTTAGTTTCCTTTACCCTGATCTTCACGAAGATGAAGCCGGCGACGCAGATCGCGGCGTACAGGTAGAAGGGCCCGTAGGTGCCCAGTGTTTCAGCCAGGACGGGGAAAGTGAAGACCAGCACGAAATAGGCGGCCCAGAGGGAGACGATGGCTACGGAGGAGGCTTTGCCCCGGATCCTGTTTGGGAAGATCTCGGAGATGAGGACCCAGGTGACCGGGGCCAGGGAGGTGGCGTAAACGGCGATGGATATCAGGACAAAGAGGCTGATGAAGGCGGGATTGGCCTGCGCGCGGAGGAGGGTCGAGAGGACCAGGTAGCTGATCGCCAGTCCGGCCGCGCCGAAGAGCATCAGCGGTCGCCGGCCGAGGCGGTCGACCAGCAGCATCGCCACGATCGTGAACAGCATGTTGACCACGCCGATAGAGACGGTCTCCAGCAACTGGCGGTTGAGATCGGCCCCTACGGATTTGAAGATCGTTGAGGTGTAATTGAAGACCACGTTGATGCCGCTGAACTGCTGAAATACCGCCAGCCCGATCCCGATGATCACGGCCGGCCGCACCGCCTTGCTGAACACCTCACGGAACGGAACCCGGAGGGCGC
>JAWOHI010000001.1:0-4281 GCA_046485255.1 Bacteroidales bacterium | reverse complement strand
GTTATCCCCGAATGTCGAATAAGAGGAATTGATCACCTTCTCACCCGGCTCAAGCCCTTCCAATATCTCGTAATACCTGGGATTCTCCCTTCCGGTCCTGATGCTCCTCTTCACGGCAAACTGCCCTGAGGGATCAACCACATAGATCCATTGGCCGCCTGTGGTGGAGAAGAAGCCTCCCTTCGGGATCTGTATCCTGACCTCCGGTTCACCCAATTCGATGTTGATCCTGTAGGTCTGGCCGGCACGGATGTTCTCAGGCTTTTCGCCGGTAAATATGAGATCCACCCGGAACTGGCCGTTCCGGACTTCGGGATACACTTTCGTTATTAACAGATTAAATACCTTGTCATTACGATCCAGGGTTGCGGGCAGGTCCTTCCTGATCCGGTCGATCCAATGCTGATCCACCAGGGCGGCAATCTTGAAATCATCGAGTACGTTGATCTGGCCGAGACGGAACCCACTAGTCACCGACTGGCCGATCTCCGCATTCAGGGCTCCGAGCTGACCGGATACGGGAGCCTTGACCCGGAGGCTTTCCAGTTTTTCCCTGACCAGGTTGAGGTTCTCCCTCATCCGGTCCAGTGCTTCCTCCAGGTTGACCACCTGGGTGGCCCGGAAGATGGAGTCCTGATGTGCCCTCTCCTTGTATAGCTTGAGGGTATGGTCGGCCAGCTCATGGTTTTCCTTGCTGAGAAGATATTCCTGCTTGGATATCAGTCCTTTCTCATACAATCCTGAGTTGTTCCGGTAGTCCCGGTTCAGCCGGATCAGGTCATATTCCAGTTGGATGACCTGTCGGCGGAGTTCGATTTTTTGCTGTTCCATCGAGATCTTGGTATCCCGCAGCCTGTTCTCCTGCTCGGCGAGGCTGGCCTGGTTGGTCAATATCCTGAGGTTGAGGTCTGGGTTGCTGAGGACAAGGATGGCATCTCCCTCATTGACCATACTGCCCTCTTCGATCAGGATCTCTTCTATCCGGCCGCCTTCAACGGCATCCAGGTAAATGGTGGAGATCGGCTCAACCGTCCCGTTGGCGTTCATATAGTCAAGAAACTCCTGTTCCACCACCTCGACAATGGTCAGGCGGTCCGATTCGACATTCAGCTTTGAGCTGTGGTCGGCGAATGCGAGTTGCCAGACCACCAGTGCGACAACAACGATTGCCCCCCCTGTCCAGTAATAAACCCTTCGCTTTTTGGCTCTGTTTTCAATTATGCGATCCATAGGATGTTTGCTAATGAATTTTCGTTTACGGTTTCTGTATTAAGACGGTAGAAGCGCCGATTTGTGACAAATTATGATAAAAAACCTCTAAACCCTCGGATTGCACAAATTATTATTGGGAGTGTAGCGTTGCCATCTGATAACTCGTCTTTGATATGAAAACCAAACCCTATTGCCATGTTGCGGAAATTTTTCGTGGCTTTTCTCAGAAACATAAGGAAAGACAAAGTCTATTCCCTGATCAACCTGCTCGGGTTTACCATCGGGATCTCCAGTTTCATGCTGATCCTCCTCTTTGTCACCAGTGAGCTCAGCTACGACCGGCACCACGCCAACGCCGACCGGATCCACAGGCTCTGCATCAGGGCTATGATCGGTGACACCCGGATCAACCAGACTTTCTCCTCCGCCAGGATGTTCAGGGAGATGACCGCCAGGTTCCCTGAAATTGAAACTGGGACCAAGTTCATGACCTGGAGCAATCTGGCCGTGCAATATGGCGACAGGAACTATGCGGAAACGAATGTCTTTTTTGCGGATTCCACCCTGTTCGATGTTTTTACCATCCCGCTGGTATTTGGTACGGAAAAGTATGCGCTGAACCGGCCTAACACCATGATCCTAAGCCAGTCCTGTTCGGAAAAGTACTTTGGAGACGTGAATCCGGTTGGTAAAGTCCTGCGACTGGTACCCAATCCATCCACTCAAATGGATTTTGAAATAACGGGCGTTTTCAGGGATATCCCGGTCAATTCGCATATGCATTTCGATATGGTCGGGTCTCTCCTGTCATTCCCGAACCGGATTAACAATGATGGTTGGTCTGAAAATGGTTTCGTGACCTATTTCCTGCTTGCGCCGAACACCTCTGTTGAGGCTCTCGAAAAAAAGATGCTGGACTATACGAAGGAGGTTTTCGGTGCCGACCGGTATGAGCAGTTTTTGGCCCAGGGTAACTCCTGGGAGTTCTTTCTTCAGAGGGTGACCGATATTCATCTTCGCTCGGATCTCAACGGCGAGTTCGAACCCAACGGGAATATCAGGAATGTGTATATTTTTTCAATCATCGGCCTGTTTGTGCTGGTGATCGCCTGCATCAACTTCATGAACCTCGCCACCGCGCGCTCCGCAAAGCGTGCAAGGGAGGTTGGCATAAGGAAGGTTTCCGGATCGTCGAGGTGGCTGCTGATCGTGCAGTTCCTTTTTGAGTCGGTCATTTTAACCCTTGTTTCGGTCCTGGTGGCCCTGCTCCTGGTCAAACTGACCCTTCCCTGGTTCAACAGCTGGCTTCAGTTGCATTTGGGTTTTGGATTGGTCGGATTTGGCCGGATGTTCTTCATCTCGATCGGAGCAGCCATCCTGTTGGGGGTGCTTTCCGGGCTCTACCCCGCCCTCTTCCTGTCTGCGTATAAGCCGATCCGGGTGCTGAAGGCTCAGACGATCCCTTCGAGGGGTGGCATTGGATTGCGCAACGCATTGGTAATCTTTCAGTTTGCTGCCACCGTGTTCCTGATCATCGGAACCCTGATGGTCAACCGGCAGATGCGGTTTCTTCAAAAAACCGACATCGGTTTCACCCGGGAAAACGTGCTGGTGATCACCGACCAGCCTGAATTCACCAATCAATATGAATCGTTTCGAACGGAGTTGATGAAAAACCCGCTGGTCATTAATGTAACCGCCAGCCGGGCCCTTCCCGGTTACCACTTCAGCAATTGGGGATTCCGGGCAGAAGGAGTGGACCAGGGTTTTACCCTGAATATTATGGCCTCTGACGAAAACCTGGATGATGTGCTTGAACTGGATCTGGTCAAGGGAAGGTTCTTTTCGGAGGAGTTTCCAGCCGATACGGCCGCGATCATCCTGAATGAGACGGCGGTCAGGGTCCTCGGCATGGATGATCCGCTCGGCAGGGTGGTTTTCTCAAACAGCCACCAGGACATCAAATACCCGGTCATAGGGATCGTCAGGGATTTCCATTATGAATCCATGCACAGTGAAGTGAGGCCGATGGCCATTCTCCACAGGCAGGGGCCTGTTTTCCGCTCTTTTTCCCTGATCGCCGTAAAGTTCAAGGAGGGTGCGGCACCGGAAGTGGCGGATCTCTCCCGGAGAACATGGGATCGGCTGGCGCCGGGCACGCCGTATCTGTACACCTATCTGGATGATCATTATAATAGTCTGTACCACAACGAGAAGCAGACCGCCCAGGTTTTCGTCTTCCTGGCTGTTCTGGCTATTCTGGTCGCCTGTCTGGGTTTGCTCGGTCTGGCCGCTTTCTTGACCCAGCAGAAGACCCGGCAGATTGCCGTACGCAAGGTGTTTGGAGCAACCAACGGTCAGATCATCAATCTGCTCACCTACCGGTTCGTTCGATGGGTCCTTCTGTCCATCATCATTGCCGGTCCGCTGGCCTGGTGGTTGATGATGGCCTGGCTGAACAACTTTGTCTATAAGGCAACCATGGCCTGGTGGATTTATGTGCTGTCAGGACTGGTGGCGCTTGTCATCGCCATTGTTACCGTCACCTTCGTCACGTTCAAGGCTGCGCGGGCCAATCCGGCCGTGAGCCTGAAGTACGAGTAGGGAGCCTGGGACCACGTTTCCTTCAGTCTGCCAATTTCATCTGCTCACAATCACAAAGATCTGTCCGTTCTCTAATTCCCATCAGGCACCTGGCTGCTCAGGATAATATGCTCGAGCTTTTCAAGTCGCTTTAAAATGTCTTTGTTCTGGCCCTTAAGTTGGTCGTTTTCCGCTTTCAGTTCCTTGACGGCATTTACGAGGGCGACATTTATTTCATGCATGCTGAAATTCAGGTATCCGTCCTCTCCCTCCGTCACGGCACCGGGAAATATTTTCTGAACTTCCTGCGCGACAAACCCAACCTGTCCGGTATTTGGATCCAGGCTGCGGGGATTCTCCTTGTTATAAAAGAAACTTACAGGCTGTAAGGCTGTAACTTCTTCAAGGCCTTTGCTGTAGTTGCCAGTAATGGTTTTAAGCCTGGCATCTGATGAGGTGGCCCAAGTGGTTCCACCCTCCGTTTTA
>JAWOHI010000131.1:0-13892 GCA_046485255.1 Bacteroidales bacterium | reverse complement strand
GCAGGGAGATGCGGTGCTGCTATCGCCGGCCTGTGCCAGTTTCGATCTCTTTGAGAACTATGAGGACCGTGGACGGCAGTTTAAATCAGCTGTAAGGAACCTTTAATAGGGATGCGAACGTTGCTGCAACATATTAAGGGTGACCGGGTGATCTGGGTGATGCTGGTCTTTCTGACCATCTACTCCGGATTGGCCGTGGCCAGCTCCGTCGTATCGCTTAGCCTGGGCGACGGGAACGTGGCTATCCACATCATCCGTCACGTTGCCTTCCTGCTGGTGGGATGGGGGATCATCATCATCGTCCATCTCGTCCCCTATCGCTGGTACAGCATCCTGGCGACCTTCCTGCTTGCAGTAGCCGTCATCCTCCTCGTCGTGACCCTGATCAAGGGCCGCGGTGAGTTCAGCGCCGCAAGGTGGCTGATGATCCCTGGCACCGGTCTGACCTTTCAAACTTCGGACTTTGCCAAGATCGCCCTGATCATCTTCGTAGCCAGGTACCTCAGCCGCAACCAGATGGAGATCGAGGATTTCAGGAAGGGATTCCTCCCTGTTTTGCTGGCCATCACGGTGGTTTGCGGACTGATCCTGTGGGAGAACCTTTCCACGGCAGCCCTGCTGTTTGTCACTTGTATGATCCTCCTGTTCATCGGGAGGGTGAAAGTCAGGTACCTGCTGGGCCTGGCAGGAGCCGGCCTTCTTCTCCTGGCCGTTCTGTTCCTGGTTGGGAAATACGCCAACGTCGAGTCGCGCTCCGACACCTGGGTCAACCGGATTGTCCGCCACATCGACAAGGACGAGGACCCTGCCAGGCAGTTCCAGAGCGATAAAGCCAAGATCGCCATTGCCAACGGAGGCTTTTTCGGGAAGTTCGCCGGCCACAGCACCCAGCGGCGCTCCCTGCCGCAGGCGTTTTCCGACTTTATTTTCGCGATCATCATCGAAGAGTACGGCTTCGTTTTCGGAGCCCTGCCGATCATATTGTTCTATATGATCCTGCTCAGGAGGGCAGGTGTCATCGTGCGGAAATGCGACCGCACTTTTCCGGCCTTCCTGACCATTGGCCTGATGACCGGACTGGTCATCCAGGCGATGATCAATATGGGCGTATCGGCCGGCGTCTTTCCGGTCACCGGACAACCGCTGCCCTGGATCAGCCGGGGCGGCACATCGATATTGTTCACTGCCCTGTCAATAGGGATCATACTGGGGGTCAGCCGCAGTTTGGAAGAGGAGGTTAAGGTTGAAGCAGAATAGGCCATACCGCATCATTCTCTCCGGAGGTGGAACCGGAGGACACATTTTCCCGGCTATCGCCATAGCAAACGGGATAAGGGAGCGTATGCCCGAGGCCGAAATCCTTTTCGTTGGTGCCAGGGGTAAAATGGAGATGGAAAAGGTCCCCCGTGCTGGCTACCCGATCACCGGGCTGCCCATCACGGCTTTTCACAGGAGCCTGACCTGGAAGAACCTGTTGTTCCCATTCAGGTTGCTGGTAAGCCTGCTGATGGCCGGGCGGATCATCCGCCGGTTCAGACCCGACCTGGTCATTGGTACTGGCGGGTTCGCCAGCGGACCGGTCCTGCGGGTAGCCACCCGGCGGGGTATTCCCACCTTGCTGCAGGAGCAAAACTCCTTCCCCGGTGTCACCAACCGGATCCTGGCCGAAAAAGTGAACCGCATCTGCGTCGCCTACGAAGGCATGGAACGCTATTTCCCGTCCGTAAAGATCGTCCTGACTGGCAACCCGGTTCGCCAGGGATTGATCGCTCCGGGCTTAAGCCGTACCGATTCGTTTGGGTATTTCGGTTTTGACCCCGCTATTCCAGCCGTCCTGGTTTTCGGTGGCAGCCAGGGGGCCAGGACGCTCAACCTGACCATCGCGGCCCACCTGAAGGAGATTGCCGCCTCTGGCGTTCAAATGATTTGGCAAACGGGAGTTACCTTCCACGAGACAGCCAAATCATTGCTTGAAAAAGAGAGCGCATCCGGAATCAGGGTCTTCGACTTCATCAATGAGATGGACAAGGCCTACTCGGTAGCTGACCTGGTGGTTTGCCGGTCGGGGGCGATCACGTTGTCCGAACTGGCCATTGTCGGAAAGCCGGCCATCCTGGTGCCCTTTCCCGCTGCCGCTGCCGACCACCAAACCAAAAACGCGCGGGCATTTGCCGAGGCGGGTGCTGCCATTCTGGTCGCCGACAAGAATGCCCGGGAGCAGCTGGTCGGGCGGATGCTCGACCTGGTGGGCAACCGGAAGCAACTGGAAGAGATGGGAGCCCGGATGAGCTCGCAGGGCAAACTGGATTCAACACGAACGATAATAGACGAAGCTTTCAAATTATGCTGACCAACAGGGTTAAACGGGTCTATTTCCTCGGGATCGGGGGTATCGGGATGAGCGCCCTTGCCCGCTTCTTTAGAAGCAAGGGAGTGGCCGTGGCCGGGTATGACCGGACGGAGACCCCCCTGACCAGGGCCCTGGCAGACGAGGGAATGGATATTCATTATGAAGATGATCCCCGTCTGATTCCAATGGCGTTCCTCAACAATCCCTCCGAGCCCGAAACCCTGATCGTCTACACCCCGGCCATACCAAAAGAACACCGTGAACAGGAATACTTCCTGGCCAAAGGGTATCAACTACATAAGCGGAGCGAAATCCTGGGGCTCATTACCAATGCATACCGAACGGTTGCAGTTGCCGGCACACACGGAAAATCCAGTGTATCGGCCATCCTCACACAAATACTGCTGGAAACAGACCAGGGCTGCAATGCCTTTCTGGGAGCGATCAGCAAAAGCCTCGGCAGCAACCTCGCCTTGTCGGCCGAA
The DNA here is from genome assembly GCA_046485255.1 of Bacteroidales bacterium. Lineage (GTDB taxonomy): Bacteria > Bacteroidota > Bacteroidia > Bacteroidales > UBA12481 > UBA12481. The sequence continues at coordinate 11,057 of JAWOHI010000131.1, read as the reverse complement.
TCCGACCTGGCCGTGGCCGAGGCCGATGAGTTCGACCGCTCCTTCCTAACATTGAATCCAACCTGGGCGGTGGTCACCTCAATTGACCCCGATCACCTGGATATATACGGAGATTACCAAAACCTTCAAGAAGGCTTCCGGTCATTCCTCAACCGGGTCAGGGAAAACTCAGACATCCTTATTAAACTCTCCCTCTCTCTCGTCCCTGACCCGGGCCGGAACCTTATCGTTCACACCTACAGCCTCGATGATCCCAGGGCGGACTTCTACGCCCGCAACATTGAACAGGAAGGTTTGGGCTACCGGTTTGAGCTGGTGAGGCCCGGAGAGGTCATCCACCGGTTGCAGACCCGGGTGCCGGGGATCACCAATGTGGAGAACGCGGTGGCTGCGGCATCGGTTGCCTCCCTCGTGGGGGCCGGGCATCAGGCCATCCGCAACGGGCTATTGGCTTTCGAAGGCCTTGTGAGGCGCTTCGACCTCCGGTTTAACCGGTCGGGCGTGACCTACATCGACGATTATGCCCACCACCCCGCCGAGATCAGGGCACTCATCCAGTCGATCCGGATGCTTTTCCCAGGCCGGAAAATCAGCGGCATCTTCCAGCCACACCTATATACCCGCACCCGGGACCTGGCCGATGGCTTTGCCCGGGAGCTGAGTGAGTTGGATGAGTTGATCCTGCTGGATATCTACCCGGCAAGGGAAAAACCGATCCCGGGCGTTGATTCCGACCTGATCTTCAACCAGACCAATGCTCCGGTGATGCTGAAAATGAGCAAGCAGGAACTGCCAGATGCACTCTCGCGAATCGATCCTGACGTATTGTTAACCATAGGAGCGGGCGATATCGACCAGCTGGTCGGCCCGATCACCGAATATCTCAACCGGTATGTGGCGTAAGATCCTGAACATATTAAGCTGGATGCTGATAGTTGCCTATCTGGTTGTCAGTTTGGCCTTTACAGAAAATATACTGGATGAAAGGGAATGCGTTTCGGTTCGGGCGATCGTGCGGGATAGCGCCATTAACCATTTCATTAAATCCGGAGAGATTAACGCTTTCCTGGTAGCCAGGGGAATGCAAATGCACGGGGTCAAAATGGGCGAATTGGACCAGGCCGCGATCAGGCAGGCGGTCCTGTCCATACCCGGCGTTCGCAACGTGAACGTCTACGCCACTCCTGACGGTATCCTGACCATAGACGTATGGCAGCGAGAACCACTGTTCCGGTATGTGGGTTCCGGTGCTTCGTACTACATTGATGCCGAAGGAAATGATATGCCGCTTTCCCCAAACCATACGGCGCGGGTCCTGATCGTCACCGGGGAGTCAGACCGGGCATACCTGCGCGACAGCCTCAAGCCGATCGTCGAACACATCCGGGAGCAACCGTTCCTCGATGGCCTGATCCACGGTATCCACGTAGCACCCGATCATACTCTTGAGCTCTTTTGCAGGATCGGGGACCACCGGGTCCTGATGGGCAGCGCATCGGACTATGAGTGGAAGTTCTTGAAACTTAAGTCATTCTATGAAAAGGGGATGCCGGTCGCCGGGTGGAAACGGTACCAGTTGATCGATTTGAGGTACAGCGACCAGGTGGTGGCCCGGTTGGCAACCAGGGGGAAAGAACAGAAAGTTCAGGAGGAGGCGACTCAACCAGATTAGTTTACGAAACAGGATGGAGAAGATAGACAATGGGTAAACGGGACCAAATAGTTTCAGCCATAGACATTGGCACGACCAAGGTTACGGCCGTCATCACGAGAAAAAGCGAAGATGGCCGGTTCGAGATCCTTGGGTTGGGAGCAGCCCCCTCAACCGGAGTGAAAAGGGGTGTGGTGGTCAACGTGGATGAAACGGCAAGTGCCATCAGCAAAGCGGTCGAGGAGGCCGAGAAGGAGGCCGGAATCCGGATGCTGGAAGTGTATACAGGCATCGCCAGCCATCATATCCGGAGTATGAAGAACAGCAATTCGAAATACCTCGAGAAAGAGGAGATCACGCAAGCCGACGTGGATTACCTGCACGAACAGATGGCCCGCACTCCGGTCGATCCGGGTGAAGAGATCATCCACGTGCTGCCACAAAGCTATAAGGTAGATAATGAGCTGGATATCTTGAAGCCGGTGGGAATGACCGGGCGCGTGCTGGAAGCCAGCTTCAACCTGGTCATCGGCAAGGTAACCGCAGCCCGTAACATTTCAAAATGCGTCGAACGGATTGAGCTTAAGGTTAAAAGGTTGATAATGGAGCCATTGGCCTCGGCAATGGCGGTATTGACGCCCGATGAGCGCGAAGCCGGGGTGATCCTCGTGGACATTGGCGGAGGGACTACCGACATAGCCATCTACTACAACGACATCATCCGGCACACCGCCGTGATACCGTTCGGGGGCAACATCGTCACCAATGACATCAAGGAGGGGTGTTCCATCCTCCTTAGGCAGGCAGAAGCACTCAAGGTCCAGTTTGGATCGGCGATGGGCGAGGTGGCGGAGGAGGGACAAACGGTGACCATCCCCGGGATCAGTGGGAGAGACCCCAGGGAGATCTCCTTTAAGAACCTGGCTTATATCATCGAGTCGCGGATGGAAGAGATCCTTGAAGCAGTGAACTGGGAGATCGAAAACTCAGGGTATGCCGACAAACTGAGCGCCGGCATCGTGCTGACGGGAGGGGGAGCAATGCTGAAAAACCTGCCACAGCTCATCAGAAGAAAAACCGGGTATGACGTGCGGATCGGATATCCCGACCAACACCTTGTCGAGGAGACGGAGGAACAATACCTCCAGCCAATGTATTCGACAGCAGTCGGACTGGTGGTGGCCGGCTCTCTCAGCGGTGCCACCGCGACAGGTAGGGTGCCTTTCTCGCTTAAGGGCAAGGGTACCGTTAACCAACTAAAAGACAAAGTGCTTCGGGGCTTCAACAAGATATTCAACGATGAAAGCAGTCGGTTCTAAGCTGAAAAAATTCAATTATGTTTGAGGAAATCTATCCTTTTGAAATGCCCCAAGGCTCAAAATCCATCATTAAGGTCATTGGGGTAGGAGGTGGCGGCAGCAATGCAGTAAACCATATGTACCGCCAGGGCATCCGGGGCGTTGATTTCGTAATATGCAACACCGATAATCAGGCACTGCAAAACAGTCCGATCCCGACAAAAATCCAGCTGGGGAAGACGCTCACCTTCGGTCGCGGTGCGGGTAACGAGCCATCAAAAGGCCGTGATTCAGCCCTTGAAAACCAGGAAGATATCAGGCGATTCCTCGCCAATGATACGAAAATGGTCTTCCTGACGGCAGGGATGGGCGGCGGCACCGGCACCGGAGCAGCTCCCGTCATTGCGCAAACAGCCATCGAGCTGGACATACTCACGGTCGCGATCGTGACCCTCCCATTCTCCTTCGAGGGCCAGAAGAGGTGGGACCAGGCTGTTGAAGGGATCAAGAACCTGAAGGACAACGTGGATGCCCTCCTGATCATCCATAACGACCGACTCAGGGATATCTACGGCGACCAGAAGTTGTCCGTTGCTTTTGGCCAGGCCGACAACGTCCTGGCTATGGCTGCCAAGGGGATAGCGGAAATCATTACGGTGCACGGCTATGTCAATGTTGACTTTGCTGATGTGCGAACCGTGATGGAGAACAGTGGGGTCGCCATTATGGGCTCCGGGGTGGCGGACGGTGAAAACCGGGCCTATCAGGCCATCAGCCGGGCCTTGAATTCTCCGCTGCTGAACAACAACAACCTGAAGGGAGCCAGGAACATCCTGCTCAACATCACTTCCGGAACCCAGGAGGTCCTGATGGATGAAATCACCGAGATTATGGATTTTGTCCAGCGCTGCACCAAGATACAGTCCGACATCATATGGGGGAACACCTATGATGAGTCGCTGGGAACGGCCTTGAGCGTCACGATCGTGGCCACCGGGCTCGAAACAGAGACCAGCATCGGCGACCTGAGGCCGCTGCCGGTAACCGTTTCGCACCCGTCGGGCCAGGGCAATGGATCCTTCACCCTTGATCTGGAATCCCTTACCCCCCACCAAACACCCGCAGATGTGACCATCGAGGTAACCAATCGGGAGGACATGGAGGAGGAACCCGAGGCGGTCGGGGCCGTGGAAGGCCGCTCCAATCGCCGGTCGCGCTCCAGGAAGCCCAGGGAGGAGAAGAAAACGGGTGGATGGACCCAGATCAAGTTTTTCAAGGAGTTGTTTGATGATGATGATCAGAAAATGTAACTGAATCAATTGAATTATGTTTAAAGACCTGGTAGATTTCAGCCTTCCTGTAAATGAGGATCGGATCATTTCGGTGATCGGTGTTGGCGGTGGTGGCTGCAACGCCGTAAACCGGATGTACCGCGAGGGCATTCGTGATGTGGACTTCGTGGTGCTCAATACCGACAAGCTCGCCCTGGATGCCAGCCCCGTGGAGAAAAAGATCCAACTGGGCGCAACCCTGACAGACGGCAAGGGAGCAGGCAATCGCTCGGATGTGGGAGAGCAGGCAGCCATTGAGAGTATGGGGGACATCCTCGATGCCCTGGCCGGATCCACCAAGATGGCTTTCATCGTGGCCGGGATGGGTAAGGGAACCGGAACCGGCGCCGCCCCAATCGTTGCCAGAGCCTGCAAGGAACTGAACATCCTGACGGTGGGAGTGGTCACCCTGCCGTTCTCAATCGAAGGGCCCTCGCGGAAACTCCAGGCACTCCAGGGCATCAACCGACTGAAAGGTGAAGTGGATGCCCTGCTGATCATCTCTAATGAAAAGCTGCGGGAGATCTACGGCAACCTTTCGCTCGGAGAGGCCTTCAAGAAGGCCGACGACATACTGACGCTGGCCGTAAAGGGAATCGCCGAAATCATCACCCTCCACGGATACATCAACGTGGACTTTGCTGATGTGCAGTCGGTGATGACCGGCGGCGGTATCGCCTTTATGGGCTCGGCTACCGCCAGCGGTTCCGAAAGGGCCCAGACCGTCATCGAACAGACCATCAATTCCCCGCTGCTTAATAGCAACGACATTCGCGGCGCCGAACGGGTCCTGCTCAACATCACCTCCGGACTTGACGAGGTTACGGTGGACGAGTTGGGGGTGATCACGGATAGGATCCGCGACAGGGTAGGCCGTATGGTCAACGTGATTTGGGGTACGTGCACCGATGAAACACTGGAGAATGATATCCGGATCACCTTGATAGCCACAGGATTCAGCGACGAGTCCATCCCCGATTGGATCTCGCTGAACCCACCGGTCAAAAAGACGGTCAGGCTGGAGCAGGAATCTCCACCGGCACCGGTAAGGGGAACAACCGCTACCACCGACCCCTTTCCCTCAACGGCCCCCAGGCAGGTTGCCTCACCCCCGCTGGAAAAGCACCCTGAGCCCAAGCCGGAATCCACTGAAAACAGGGAGGCGAAGAACCAAATTGCGCCAGACAGGCCAACCATACCCGGAAAACCGCAAGCCGACCGACTTCAGGAATTCAACTACTGGAATCTCTCCAACCCCGATCTTATCGATGAGGTGGAGCGGATTCCGGCCTACAAGAGAAGAGGTGCCTCATTCCAGGCTGGAACCCTCTTCAGTGAGGAGGAGACCCAATCCCGCCTGACCATTGGCACCGATGCCAGGATCCGGCCAAATAACCCTTTCCTGCACGATGTGGTGGACTAGGCCTTGATGGATCGCAATGAGCTTGATATCAAATTACTGAGGGAGAACCCCGATCAGCTCCTGATCCGTTTTCAACCGGTAATCCGGATCATTGTGAGGAAACTCTGTTACCAGGGGTTCCTACCCCGCAGTGAAACCGCCGACCTGGTGCAGGAGATCAACCGCAAACTCATCGAGCGGCTTCCCCGCATCCGTGACCAGTACAACGGAAAGTGCCAGCTGAGAACGTACCTGTCTGTGGTGATCCGCAACATCTGCCTCGAGGAGTTCCGCAAGCCGCGATTGGTCGCCGAACCCAGGGCCGAATTATACGAGCAGGCATCAGAGGACCTCTCCTGGAACCAAATAATCATTGCCCAGGAATATCAGCGCCTAAAGCGGGCCGTCAGCCTTTTTGGGCGCGAACGGAGCGCCCTCTGGACCACCTTGCGATGCTATGCCGACCTGCCCGTTACTGCTGGTGACCTGACCGGGTTTGACCTGGATCCGGGGGAGGAGGCACGGGAACAGCTGGCCTTGATGTTGAACGATACGCTCAATAAGCAGAAAAGGGAAAAACTCGATGCTTTGGGTCAGGTATTCAGCGCCCTGGGAAAAAAGCCGCAAAATCCCGAAGCCTTGAGGAAATGGTCGGCAAGCCGGATCGGGGAACTGATCAGCCTGATGAACAGTAAAGCGCACGGCTCCTCCTATTCGCCTGAAACACTGAATTTATTGATGGAAAAATCAGAAATTGCAGAAAATTCCGAGTGACATTTTCCGGGGCCACCCCCAAAAAGCGTCTATATATGGAAATGAATGAGGAGAACCCAACCGGCCTGTACCTGGATGAGGATGGTCACCTGACCAGCCTGGGACTTTCGCTTTATGCCGAATTCCTGCGGGGTGGGCTGGTTGAACTGCCCGGGGAACTTGAGCAGCACGTCGGGTCGTGTTCCTATTGCCGGCAAGAGCTGATGTCGGTGGCCGACCTGTTGGATGAGGTAGATCAGGTTGAGGAGGAACCTGTTGATTACCAAAGCAAAAAGAATACTAGGGCTCCTTCCTTCAAGAAATTCCTACCGCTGATCCGCACAGCTGCCGCCCTGGCTGCCATTGTGCTGATTTCCTGGGTGATCCAGCAGGTGCTGCGTGACCGGCCAGATGAGCCAATGGCCGGGACGGGCAACACCCTTCCTGTTGAAACGAACCGCCAGGCCTTGGAGGATCCAATGGTCATCACTCAGGGAGCTCACTATGAAGAGGATACAAGTAATGCCGGCAGAGGCCGGGAGGGAATTGACTCAAAAAACTCCGGGAAAGAATCCCCTGCGGTAACCGATCAGTACGCGATGGCCTTTGTCCCCAATCCTGCTTATGAATCCCTCATCGGGGGCAAATTCAGGGCTACCCGCGATCCGCAGGTATCCGGGCCGGAAATGAGCACTGCATTCTCCTACGGCGATACGCTCCGCTTCAGCTGGTCGCCCGGTGAGGATGATGCCTACACTCTTATCATTGTGGACAATCAGGCCAATGAAGTCAGGGAGGTTGATGCCGGTACGGGTTCTTGGCTTGAATGGCGGATCGACCTGCCCCCCGGGCTCTATTATTGGAAGTTCACCGGCAGGGAACACCTGTGGAAGGCTGGCAAATTCACTGTGGGATTGAACCGATGAGCTCTTCTAAACTCTAAAATCATGAAAAAGCTGGTTGTCCTGACCGGAGCCGGAATGAGCGCCGAGAGCGGATTGAAGACTTTCCGCGAAATGGGTGGGCTGTGGGAGGAATACGATGTGTCGGAAGTGGCTACTCCGGAGGCCTGGACGAGGGATCCGCATCTTGTCTTAAGGTTTTACAATGAGCGCCGCAAGGCCTTGCTCGATGCTAAGCCCAACGAAGGCCACCAGGGGCTGGCAGCGATGGAGAAGGATTTTTCGGTTCAGATCATCACCCAAAACGTGGATGACCTGCACGAAAGGGCAGGCAGCAGCCAGATCCTGCATCTGCACGGGGAGCTCCGTAAAGCCCGCTCGACAGCCGATTGCCGACTGGTCTATGATATCGATGGCTGGGAGCTCAAGTGGGGCGACACCTGCGAGAAGGGTTCCCAACTTCGGCCACATATTGTTTGGTTTGGTGAGCCGGTGCCGATGATCCAAAAGGCTGCGGAAATCGTTGGGACGGCCGATATCCTGGTCATCATAGGGACCAGTTTGCAGGTCTATCCGGCTGCCGGGCTCGTCGATTATGCCCCGCGCGGAACGCCGATCTATCTCATTGACCCGAATGAGACGGCCATAGGGTTGACTAGACGGGTCGAGTTCCTCCGGATGAAAGCCAGCGAAGGGGTCGCCCGCCTAAGGGAGCTGTTGATGAACAATTGATTGGCCGCCAGGCCGTTTGAACGGTCCGGTGCCTGTTCAAAAAATCATCCTGCCCCATCCCACCGGTTCTGCCTGTTTGTCGCTATCTTCGTTGAATGATCGATTTTGCCACCGTCGAACGAATCATCCAGGCCGCCGAGATTACCGACGTGGTGGGGGATTATGTCAAACTGAAGAAACGTGGGGTCAATTACATAGGCCTCTGCCCGTTCCACAACGAAAAGACCCCCTCCTTCAACGTTTCCCCCTCCAGGGGAATCTATAAATGCTTCGGTTGCGGTAAGGGAGGCAATTCCGTCAACTTCATAATGGAACACGAGCACCTCTCCTACCCGGAGGCGCTGAAGTTGCTGGCGAGGAAATACCACATCGAGGTGACGGAAAAGGCCGAATCCGATGAGGAGGTCAGGCAGAAGAACGACCGGGAGTCGATGATGGTGCTGACCGAGTTCGCCGCCCGATATTTTACCCGTACGCTGTTCGAAACGGACGAAGGGCGCGACATCGGTCTGAGCTATTTCAGGGAGAGAGGTTTCAGGCGGGAGATAATGGACCGGTTTCAACTCGGCTATTCGCCCGACCAAAGGGACGCCCTCGTGGCGGACGCCCGGAAGAATGGTTATAAGGATGAGTTCCTGGTAAAAACCGGGCTCGCCATCGAGCGGAACGACCGCCTCTACGACCGGTTTTTTGGCCGGGTCATCTTTCCCATTCATAGCCTTTCGGGGCGGGTGATCGGGTTCGGTGGAAGGATCCTCCGAAACGACGCCCAGGCCGCCAAGTACCTGAACTCGCCCGAATCGGAGATCTACCACAAGTCGGCCACCCTCTACGGGATCTACCACGCCCGCACTGCCATCGTCAGGGAGGACAAATGCTACCTGGTGGAAGGCTATACCGATGTGCTGTCAATGCATCAGTCGGGGATAGAGAACTGCGTCGCCAGTTCGGGCACCTCCCTGACGGAGGATCAGATCAGGCTGATCAAGCGGTTCACCCCCAACGTTACCATCCTCTACGATGGCGACCCGGCCGGCATCAAGGCTTCCCTGAGGGGCATCGATATGCTCCTGGAACAGGGGCTCCACGTCAGGGTGGTCCTGCTTCCTGAGGGCGAGGACCCCGACTCCTTCTCCAGGTCGCACAGCTCAAGCGAACTCCTTGAATTTCTCAGTAAAAATGAGTCCGACTTCATCACCTTCAAAGCCAGGCTGCTGATGCAGGATGCCGGCAAGGATCCGGTGAGACGCGCCAACCTGATCCAGGAGGTGGTCCGCTCGGTTTCGATGGTCCCCGACCGGATCGAGCGCACGGTCTACCTCCAGGAGTGCAGCAGGCTCCTTGGTGTTGAGGAACAGGTCCTCTTTACAGAGGCTGCCCGGATGCGGCGGCGGCAATGGGAACAGAAACGCACCGGAAGGGATTACCAGCCGCCCGAGGTCCGGATGCCATCCCCTCGCCAGCAGACCGCCGTTGATACCACCAGCCTGCCGTTCGAGACTGAGGAGAGGGAGATCATCCGCCTGATGCTGAACTACCCGACGATCATCATCCACGAATTGCCGGGCGAGCACAAGGGAGAGACCATCCCGGTCAACGTGGCCGGCTTTTTCCTGCAGGAAATGGAATCAGACAACCTGACGCCCGAAAACCCGCTCTACCTGAACGTTTTTCGCGAGATACAGAAACTCTGGGGCACCGAAAAATTCAATATCCAAAACCATTTCATCAACCACCCCGATCCGGAAATCAGCAAACTGGCCGTCGATATGCTAACCCCCGGGCACCAGATCAGCAAGATCCACGAAAAAGCGGGTGCCTATGTCCGGTCGGAGGAGCAACTGCTCAGGGAGATCGTCCCCGAAACGCTCGCCTCCTACCGTAGTAAAAAAGTGAAGCAAATGATCGCCGAGATCGACGAGCAGATCAGGGAAGTCCAGGGTACTGATGAAGACGCATTGATATCGAGCCTGTTGGAAGAACGAAGGCAGCTCGATGAATTGAGGAAGGCCTTTTCCAAGGAGCTTCGCCGCATCATCATTTGACCGTATTGAAAAACCCGGCATCAGCCTGCTGAACAGAAGGGGCGTTATTCATTAATAGTCGTAGTTTTGATGCTATTAACAGGATCATCCTGGTCAAATTGAGAAAACTGTTTGCCATATTGCTGGCCGTTTGCCTGACTGCACCCTTTTACAGCGGTTTTTTTCTCCTTCATTGGCAGAAGAGACTGATTCAGTCGGAGGTTAAAAAGCAGATGATCAGGGGCTTGGATAAAGACGATCTGGTCCTGATGAAATTCTCCCGGGCCGAGTCAGCCACCACGCTGCGGTGGGAACACCCCGGGGAGTTCGAGTACCGTGGAGAGATGTATGACGTGGTGGAGACGATCGCGGAGGGCGATTCGGTGGCCTACTGGTGCTGGCACGACCACCGGGAGACAAGGCTTAATCTTCGCCTGAGGGCGATGGTGGAGCGGGCCCGCGAGGAGAACCCCGTCAGCAGGGAGACCCAGAAACGATTGCTGGATTTTTACAAGATACAGTTCCTGCCTGCTTTTGCAGCCAGGACTTTTGCCGCGGAGGCCGGAACTGAGGCCCGCTATCCAGAACAGGTAATGCGGAGAGCCGACTTCTTCCACCCCCCGCCAGTCCCACCTCCCTGGAACGGTTAAACAACCAAGGCCGGCGCTCCCCCCTCCTGAATGGGGGAGTTACGGCACTCCATTTGTTTAATTGTCAATTCAATCAAAATGAGAAAGATATTCCTTGTTTGGTTGCTATTGGGTGTGGGCATTCTTGTCCAGGCTCAGGTAGTGACCATCAAAGACCGCGAAAACAACCGTCCCATTGAGATGGCCACGCTGGCCAGCCAACAGCCCAGGGCTTTTGCCACGACCAATGCCGTGGGGCAAGCTGATATTTCGGCCTTCGGGGGCTCCGCCCGGATCGAGATCCGGGTGCTTGGCTACCGGCCTGTCTTAAAGAG
>JAWOHI010000370.1:0-3251 GCA_046485255.1 Bacteroidales bacterium | reverse complement strand
ATTTGGAGGAGGTTAAGATCCTGATCGTACTTGACTTTCAGGATATGGGAGTGGCCGCAAACGAACAGCCTTGGCCTGAAATCCCTTATCCGCCGCGCAACCTCGGGAACAAACCTCCCGGAATAGAACCCGATATGGGTCATCAGGACTGGAACCTGCTCAACGGTGAACTCCAAAAACTCCGGGACCATCCGTCGTACTTCCCAACCATCGATATTTCCGTGGACTCCCCTGAATGTTTTGCCTTCCGACAGCGCGTCGATCACGTCAGGCGATCCGGCATCTCCGGCGTGCCAGATCTCATCGCAACTCCTGAAAAAATCGATCAAACGCTCATCAAGAAATCAGTGCGTATCAGATAACACTCCAATATTAACCATAGGCCAAAGATAATCCGGAATGATCGTTTACATTTACACCACTAAATCAAAATCCGCTTATGTTACGGAAAATATCCATTCTTGCACTGGCCATGCTGCTTTTGGCCGGAGTCTCCACCCTCTCAGCCCAGGAGGAAGCAAAAGCCCCGAAAAAGATCTACAATCCCCAGGCCGATGCCCGGAAGGAGATCAGCGCAGCGATCAAGAAAGCCAATGCCGGGAACAAGCACGTGTTCATCCAGGTTGGCGGAAACTGGTGCAGCTGGTGCCTGCTCTTCCATTCCTACATCAATGAAGAGCCTGAGGTCAAGAAGTTGATCGAGGAGAATTATGTGTTCACCCTGCTCAATTTCAGTCCGGAAAACCGCAACATCGAGTTGCTCAACAAATTTGGCAACCCCGGGCGCTTTGGCTATCCCGTGTTCCTGATCCTGGATGGCAAAGGCAAGCTGATCCATACGCAGGATTCGGGGCTTCTTGAAGAAGGCAAGGGATATAACAAGTCGAAGGTGACCGGTTTCCTGCGCAACTGGTCGCCTGCGGCGGTGAACCAGCCGGCCGGGAAGTAGCGATGAACCTGTTCTATGCACCGGATCTGACAGATCAGCAAGAGTTTACGCTCCCTTCGGATGAGTCGCATCACGCCGTAAGGGTCTTGCGCATGGAGGCCGGCACCCGGGTTGTGGTGGTGAATGGCCGGGGAGGCTGGTATGCATCCACGATAACCGAGGCTGATCCCAAAGCCTGCCTGGTACAGGTGCTGGAGCGGGTGGATGGATTCGGAAAGCCTGCCTGCCACCTGCATATCGCCATTGCTCCGACAAAGCAGTCGGACCGCTTCGAATGGTTCATCGAAAAGGCCACCGAGATTGGCCTCAGCGAAGTGACACCCCTGATCTGCGACCGTTCGGAGCGCCGGGATATCAAGACCGAGCGGCTTTTACGTGTTGCCATCGCAGCAATGAAGCAGTCGGTCAAAGCTTTCCACCCGGTCATTCACGAACCGGCCCCCTTCGGCCGATTCATTGAACAGCCGATTCCCGGATGCAGGGCCATCGCCCACTGCGGTGAAGGCGAAAGACGGTGGATCGACCAGTGCGATCTGGTTGAGCAAAGGGTGACCCTCCTGATCGGACCCGAAGGGGATTTCAGTCCCAGGGAGGTCCAGACTGCACTTGAACGAAATTTCATTCCCATCACATTAGGAAACAGCCGGTTACGAACGGAGACAGCCGGAGTGGTGGCAGCCCAGACACTGGCCTGGATATTCCGGTAAGCCTCATTTTCCCAGACACCATTTTTTTATTATCTTGTAAGGGGTTGGCAGTTCATCCCTTAACCCTTTTCAACTATGCTGGGACGTACAAGAAACAAGGTTCAGCTTGACATTTTCGAGGTTCCGCTCGAGCGGTTCATCGACCACAAGCACGAGCTATTCATCGGGGCCACTCATATCGACTGGGACCAGGTGGAGGAGCACTTCAAACCCTACTATTCTCATAAAGGCAGGCCATCCATCCCACCCAGGAAGCTGATCGGGATGATGCTGCTCAAGGAGCGGTTCAGCCTGAGTGATGAAAAGGTCCTGAAGATCTGGCCGGAAAATCCCTATTGGCAATTCTTCTGCGGTGAAATTCACTTCCAGACCAGACGGCCTTTTGGGGCCAATGAGCTGACCAATTTCAGGCGTCGCATCGGGGATGAGGGGCTCGCAATGATCCGGAGCGTCAGCCTCAGCCAGTTCGGCAAGCCGGATGATAAAACATTCAAAACCTTCTCCGACAGGCGAAAACGAAGTTTCTGGAAGAGGATTATCGGGAACTAGGTATCGGGTGTCAGGAGTGCTTTAGCTGTCATCCCGGCGAAAGCCGGGATCCCTGCCCTCGGGGGACCGGTGTCAGGTTTCAGGTGTCAGGTGTCAGGTGTCAGGTGTCAGGTGTTAGGTGTCAGGTGTTAGGTGTCAGGTTTCAGGTGTCAGGTGTCAGGTATTGGGTTTTTTTGGAATTTGGTTTATTGTGTTTTGGAATTTCCATTCTTTCGGTTCTACCTGCGGATTCGTCCGTTTTCTGTTGCTCTGCATTTTCTGGCTGAGCGGGTTACCATCCTTTAACCAAACGATTATGCAAAACACTGATAAAGACCGTCAACCGGCTGTTGCCGGTACTTTTTATCCGGCTGGCCGGGCTGAGCTGACGAGGATGGTCGCCGGCTTTCTGGCGGATGCCAAGCCCGCCTCGACTAATGGAACCGTCCGTGCCCTGGTTGTGCCCCACGCGGGGTATGTGTATTCGGGGGGGGTGGCGGCCTCGGGATTCAACCAGCTGGATCCTGATCAAGCCTACCAGAACGTGTTCATTCTGGCCTCTTCCCACCGGGTTAGTCTGGGCAAAGCCTCGGTATATACCCGCGGGGATTACCTCACCCCACTTGGCAAGGTTGAGGTTAATCGTGAGATTTCCAAAAAGTTAGCTGCCAATAGAGATTTTTTCACCGATGATCCGGTTGCCCATATCCAGGAGCACAGCATCGAGGTACAACTTCCTTTCCTGCAGACCATCCTGAAGAAACCCTTCCAGATCGTTCCCATCGTTCTCGCCAGCCAGGTGCCGGCCGTTTGCGAAGGGGTGGCGGAGGCCCTCAGGCCCTTTTTCACGCCCGACAATCTCTTTATCGTGAGTGCCGACTTTTCGCACTACCCTCCCTATGAGGAGGCCATCCTGGTGGATGCAGCCACTGCGGAGGCTTTCTGTAAAAATGCGATCCCAAGTTTCCTGGCGGTTCTCAAGGCCAATGAGCGTAAGGGGATCGCCGGGTTGGCCACCAGTATGTGCGCCTGGCCGTCGGCCCTGGTCCTGCTGCACCTGACGGAAA
>JAWOHI010000365.1:0-3389 GCA_046485255.1 Bacteroidales bacterium | reverse complement strand
AGGGTACCGCCTCCAACGGATGGCAGGGCGAATGGGTCCTGAAAGCCGATGGGGAGGCTTCAGCCGGAACGATCCGCCTGAAGGGCACACTCGATCAGTGGGACTCCGTGAAACTGACGATCCGGACGGAGCGGTCGCTCCTGATGAATGACTACCCGATAGGTCGGCCAACGGCCTCGACGGAGATCCGGCCCGATCTGCTGGTCCATCTAAATCCGACAAAACCATCAGATAACCAATGGGATATAGAAGGTCACCTGGTGGCCAGCACCATCGCCCGCGACCTCGACGTGATCGCTGCATCCCACCTGTCGCGGGGCACTTTCCACATAATGGCCTCCTCCCACCAGGATATTGCCTGGATGGACTCGCCGGAAGCCTGTATTGAGGACCGCGACCATCTCCTGATCACCCCCGCGCTGGAGCAGCTGAAGGAGAATCCCGACTACGCCAACGATATGGAAGATATCCTGATGCTTCGCGAATACCTGGCCAGGCATCCTGACAAGAAAGGGGAGATCCACGACCTGACCCTCCAGGGCAGGCTCACCTGGGGAGCCTCCTACATCCAGCCCTATGAGGAGATGTATATGGGCGAACCGCTGATCCGGCAGTTCTACCTCGGGCGCAAATGGTTCAGGAATGAGTTCCCGGGGTGCGACGCCCGGATCTACTGGAACGTGGATGTTCCGGGCCGGACGCTGCAAATGCCTCAGATACTGGCTAAAAGCGGGGTCGACTATATGATCATCAGCCGGCACGACAAAGGCCTGTTCAACTGGGTGGCACCGGATGGGTCGAAGGTGCTCACCTACTCATCCGACCATTATTACAACAGCTACGTGCACCTGAAGAAGGGTTTCTTTGAGACCGTGTCGCATCTGGCCGACCTGACCCGGTTCTGGGACCGCTACTATTCGCCCGGCGTGGCGAGTCCGGTGATGCCCGTGCTTTCGGATGCCGATATGGCGCTGCCCGACTCTTACTTCGATTACATCAGCACCTGGGAGTCGATCAGTGCCTCCAGGATAGATTCCGGCTGGAGGTTGCCCCGGCTGATCCACTCGACGGCCGAACGGTTTATGGACGAGGCCGTTGCAACCGGTGTCGCCGTACCGGAGATCCGTGGGGAGCGTCCGGCTGTCTGGCTTTACATCCACGGTCCGTCGCACTATGAGGCGCTCAAATATGGCCGGAGCGCCGGCCGGACCCTTCCGGCTGCCGAAAAGCTGGCCACCTTCCGGTCGCTGGCCGAGAACAGTTGGGGGTCCTATCCATCCGAACTATTGACGAAAGCCTGGGAATCAGGCATTTATCCTGATCACGGCTGGGGTGGCAACCAGGGAACGATCACCGACAGCACGTTCCAGGCCAGGTTTTTCGAGGCCGACTCCATTGCCCGGTCCATCATCCGGTCGTCGGCGGAGGCTCTGGCCGCGAGGGTTAAGCGCCAGCCGGGCACCATCCCGGTCACCCTGTTCAACACCCTCTCGTGGGAGCGCACCGATCCTGTGGAGGTCACGGTTGGCTTTCCCGACCAGGGTTTTCAGGGCATCAGGCTGAGGGATGGCGGGGGGCAGGAAGTGCCTTTCCAGGTGGTGGGCACTCCCGGTCGGTACCCGTCGGGCGCCCTGAAAGAGGTCACCATTCTGTTTGTGGCGGAGGGAGTCCCCGCCAACGGGTACAAGAGCTGGCACATCTCGAAAGCCCGGACGATGCCGGGGGCGGGCCGGGCGGCACCAGGACTGCCTGGTCAGATTGAGACCCTCCATTACCGGATCAGCCTGGCGGCCGGGGGGCAGTCCTCCCTGTTCGACAAGGAGCTCAGCCGGGAGGTGTGGCTGGCGGATCAGTTCGCGGGAGGGGAGCTCTTCACGATGCGATCCTTTGGCAATGGGGCAGGGGAGTTCGCCGACATACAGCAGCCCGATATGGAAGGCTTTGACCGGTTGTCGGCCCATCAGGCCGGATGGGTGGTCAGGGAGGAGGGGCCGCTGCGCGTGGCCATCACCACGGAGGCCAGGTTCAAGCACAACAAAGCCAGGGTTACCTGGCTGGTTTACAAGACGATCAAGCGGATCGACATCACGGTGGAGCTGATCGACTGGGACGGGACGGCCTACCGGGAGTTCCGGCTTGCTTTTCCCGCACGATTGACGAATCCCGAGATCGCCTATGAAGTCCCGTTCGGGGTGGTCAGGGTGGGCCGCGACGAGCTGCAGCACCCGGCCGGGGAGCGCTACACCACGCCCTGCCCGGAGGTGCATCCGCGGGGCATCAATAACTGGATCAGCGCCAGCGATGAAACGATGGGGATCACCTTCTCCTCCCCGGTGGCGGTGTGGGATTATGTGAACATCACCACTTTGCCGACAGCGGCCACCCTGCTGCAGCCGGTCTTGCTGGCCTCGCGCCAGAGCTGTCACGGGCTGGGCCCGCTCTATCACCAGACCGGCACCCACCAGATGACCTTCAGTCTGCTGACGCACGCGCCAGGGTGGCAGAACGGCTACCAGGCGGCCTTGCAGGCCAATGAGCCGCTGGTGGCGGTGGTGGATCCTCCCCGCAACGCCTCCGACCTGCCGGAGAGCTGGTCCTTCCTCAGGGTGGATGACCCTCACACCCTGATCAGTGCGATCAAGAAGGAGGATTTTGGCAATGGGTTGGTGATCAGGCTGTACGATATGGAGGGTAAAGACAAGCAGGTAACCATCAGTCCCAGCTTCAGCTTCAGGCAGGCGCTGCTGACCGATATGCTGGAGGAGAACGGCCGGCCGGTCAGGACTGCAGGGGAGGTTATCCCGCTTCTGCTGGGCGCCTACTCGATTGAGACGATATTGATAAAACAGTAAAAAACAAGTTAATAAATAATTACTTATCGTTATGAAAACAGGGATGCGCATATTAATGGCTTTGGCGATCGTTTTTGCGGGTGGTTGCAACAAAGACCCGTTTCTCACTGATGATCAAGGCACCTTCAAGGATTCACGGGACAAGGTCGAGTATCAGTGGATCCGGATTGGATCCCAGATCTGGATGGCGGAGAACCTGGCCTATTTGCCGGCCGAGATAACACGTGATTCCGGCAGGTTAAGTTCCCGACCATTCTGGTTGACGAGGCGCAGCCGTTTCGGTTGGCTCTCTATAACCAGGGCACAGATAAACTTGCCGTTATCGAGGTATTCTATCAGTTTTCCCGTAACAATCATTTAATCACAAGGTGTTCAATCTCTGTTTTGCTTTTCTAATGCCGTACTTTCCGTCGGACTTTGAGGCGTCACAGCAAAATAGTGTAAGCAATATATTCACGGCGTATTATAATTTCAAATTCGTTGGTTTGTCTATTGCAAATGGACAAACGTCACACAGTATAGTGTGGAATGTTATTT
>JAWOHI010000311.1:0-6620 GCA_046485255.1 Bacteroidales bacterium | reverse complement strand
CCAACCGGTACAACTCCCCATAATTCCTCCCATACCCGTCATAATCGAGGCCATAGCCGACCACGAAATCGTTCGGGATCGACATTCCAAGGTAGTCAATCTGAAAGTTGGCCTTAAAGGCATCCGGCTTGAACAGGAGGGAGGCAATGAGCACCTTCGCCGGGTGGAGGGAGCGGACGTGGTCGAGGAGCTTGGCAATCGTGAGCCCCGAATCAACGATGTCCTCAAGAATGATGACGGTCTGGCCTGCAATCTTTTCCTGCAAACCGATCAGCTGGTGCACCTGCCCGGTGGAACCGGTGCCCAGGTAGGAGGCCATCTTGACAAAGGAGATCCGGCAGGGTCTCCGCAACTCCTTGAACAGGTCGGATGCGAACATGAACGATCCGTTCAGGACGGACAGGAAGAGGGGATCCTCATCGCCGTGGTCGCGGTCGATCTCGCCGGCCAGTCGCGCCACCACCTGGTGAATCTGTTCGCGGTCGATAAACCTCACGAAGGTTTTGTCGAGTACTTTAATCCGGTCCATAGTCATTGATTCTGGGGTTTTTCCTAAATTGCAAAGCTAATAAAACATCCTAAGGAATGAACCCGAAAGTGAGCATCATTATGGGAAGCACCTCCGATCTTCCCGTTATGCAGGAGGCAGCCAAGCTGCTGGAGGAGTTTGAGATACCGTTTGAGATTTTTGCCTTATCGGCGCACCGTACCCCTGACCTGGTGGCCGACTATGCCCGTGGCGCCTATAATCGCGGGGTGCGGGTGATCATTGCTGGAGCGGGCGGCGCGGCCCACCTCCCTGGCGTGGTGGCGGCGATGACCGCTTGTCCCGTCATCGGGGTTCCGGTCAGGTCCTCCATCTCCATCGATGGCTGGGATTCGATCCTGTCGATCCTTCAGATGCCGGCGGGCATCCCGGTGGCCACCGTTGCCCTGGATGGGGCGCGCAATGCGGGCATTCTGGCTGTTCAGATGCTGGCCACGGGCGACCCGGACCTCTACGATCGTCTGCTGGAGTTCAAGGCGGGCCTTGCCTCCAAGGTGACCAAGGCTAATGAGTCGCTGAAAGAGGTCAAGTTTCGAATGAAAACGAACTGATTTTTTTCCGCTCACCGGGTAACGGCGCATCTATTACCGGAAAACCCGGAAGATGCGCCGTTACTGTTTTCTCCTGCTCCTGTTCACCACGCTCCCGGCCAGTCGGCTTCACCCGCAGACGGCCGGATGTCTGGCCCTGAACCTCCCCGACTGGGCCAGTCAAACCTCTGGCCGCGGCAAAGGCCTTGGCTGGATGGCCTTTACCCGTCAATATTTCAGCGTGTCCGACTGGAACGCTTCCGGGGCGGGGCTTCAATGGCTGGCTCCGCCGGCTGTCACCAGCCTCCTGGCCTGCCGTGACGGCATTGCCGGCTTTGCCCGCTACCACCTGTTCGTCAGCCACCACCATCAGGCCGGCCCCATCGACGCCACCCTTCAGCTCCGCTTCACGTGGATTAGCGCGCGGCCCCAGCCGTTGGCGTTCCGCCTGGGGGCCAACGCCCGGATCACCTGCCGCCTCGCCGACACCGCCCTGGCGGGGATCGAGCTGTTCGACCTGCCCGGGTGGATCTCGCCGGACTCACCGCTCACTCAAGGCGACCCACGGCTCAAAGCCTTGGCCGTATTCAACCCTGATGAGCGCCTTGCCCTGCTGATGGCGCTGGAATTGAGCACCTTGATGACTGGTCCGCTGACGGGCGGAGTGCGCGTCAACCTGCCGGGGCAACTCGCACTGGAAGCCATCCTGCATTTGATGCCCGGCGGGGTGGGGGTGGGGGTGACCTGGAATGCCAGCCGCTGCAGCGTCCGGACGCTCTTTGACCATCACATCGGTCCCGGATTGACCCCTACCATCCTGGTCGATTATCGATAGGTAACCTTTTCCAAGGCTATGAATAGAACTATTTTCAAGAGCGGCTGGTTCCCGATGCTCCTGGCACTTTTGCTGCCGATCGACCTGCGGCCGCAATCCGAGACCGGGATCCTCGACCCCGACTCGCTCATTACGCTGCTGATGGAAAACGGCGAGTGGGAGGAGCTGAGCCTGCACCCCGAGATCCTCGATGAGCTGATGGCTTCGGGCCGGGAGAGGATGATGGCCGACAGCCTGCATCCGTGGCCCGGAGCGGCTGGAAGAAAAAGTACTGGCCGGATCAGGGTTCAGCAGGCTCTCTCCATCGGATTTCCTTCAACAGCAGGGAACGCCGATCCTCCTTCGGGGTGGCAGGACCTGATCACAGGAAGTGCACCGCTGCCCTTTTCGGCCCGTTATCGGATCAAGGTGCAGGATCCCAGGCGCTTCGAGGCCCGGTTCCTGGCGGATCAGGACGCCCTCGAACCTTTGCGGGGGTCACCGCTGCCCGGACTGCCCGACCACCTCTCGGCGGGGATCAGGGTTCAGCCCGGAGGGATCTTTAAGGATCTGATCCTCGGGGATTTCCAGGCCAATTTCGGATTAGGGGCGATTCTTGCCTCCACGCCTGCTTTCACGGCCACACCGGGTGATCCCTCCCTGCTCAACCGACCGGGGACGGGTATACGCCTTCATCCCGGAACGGATGAGAACCGCCATTTTCGTGGAGCAGCCATCCGGATGTTGAAGGGGCCGCTTGAAATCCAGCTCTTTATATCCGGCAAGCGGGTAGATGCCTCCCTGGATACCCTCCCTGGTGAGGCTGGCGAACCTCCCCGGGTGCTGGTTGACCATCTGTATGGAACCGGCTACCACCGGAGTGCCGCTGAGATTCGGGGTCGGGAGTCGCTACAGGAGAGGGCGGCCGGAATGTTACTGAAAATCAAAGGACTAAATTATGAGACGGGCCTGGTTGCGACCGGTTTCCGGTATGCGTTCCCGATGGTCAGGCAAGATAAATGGGAAGCGGTATTTGCCGAACAGACCGATGCCTGGTCACGGGCCGGTGGGTGGTTTCAGTGGCGGGTGCCGGTGGGAATCCTGTTTGCCGAGGTGGCCTGGAGCCCCGGCAGGGGAAGTCCCGCCCTCCTTGCCGGGTTCCGGATGTTCACCATCAGCGCTTTCACCACCTCCCTCAGGATCAGCTACATACCGCCGTCCTTCCCTCTTTGGTATACCGTCCACCAATCGGGCAACCTGTTCACCCGCGGCTCGGTCGAGGTGACAGGCCTCTACCGCTATGCGCCCACAAGCCGCTTCGAGATGAATGGTTACCTCACCTCCCGCCGGGATCTCTGGCCGGGCAGCAACCGCAAGTACCCCTACCCGGCCTCGAAAGCCTCGCAACAGGTCAAACTCAGGGTGGGGGAGGCCGTCCTGCTGACCGGGATGCTGGTGGCTGCCCAGTCATCCGACCTGGAGAACCAGCCGGAAGTGTTGATAATAAAAATCCAGGTGGATAGCGATCCATTTCAGGCCTCACCCCTCCGGCTTCGGGCAGGTATTCAGAATCAGCGTCAATGGAGCGACCAGCAAGTTGTTAGCGGAACAACAGGCGATGCCTCCTGCTATGCCAGCCTGGCCGGCGGCAGGTTCCGTGCGATAGCCGGATTCCGGGTCTTTCAGGTGACCCAGGGGATGGATCCGCTTTATGCCTATGAGCCCGACCTGCTCTATGGCTGGTCGGCCCCGGTTATGTCGGGCTCCGGCTCCCGCTGGTTCCTGACCCTGAGGTGGAGGGTGTTGCGTCAGCTGGTGATGGAGGGGAAGGTGGGTAGAACCAGCTATACCGATGCCAGGCACCGAACGGATGCCAAGGCCGGAGGTTGGTCAGCTAAGTTTCAGCTGGTCTGGACGTTAGATGCTCAATCCCTTCAGTCCTTCTGACAGGCCGGGATACTCGAAGCGGAACCCTGAATCCTGCAACCGGGAGGCCGAGAGGCGTGAACCACGGAGCGTGATGACCGCCATCTCGCCGAGGATGAGCTGGAGCAGAAAGGGCGGTATTCCAATCGGTATGAACAACTTACGGTGCCGTCTCGCCAAGGCTTGCATCAGTCCACGGTTGGTCACCGGTTCCGGCGCCACCGCGTTGAAGGGGCCACTAAGTCCAGGCTGGTCGAGGAGGTGGATGAAAGCCCGGCACAGATCCTCCAGCCGGATCCAGGGAACCCACTGCCGGCCGTTGCCCAGGGGTGCCGAGAGGCCAAATTTCAGCGGCAATGTCATTTTGGGCAAAGCTCCCCCGCGATCGGTGAGGACCACACCGATCCTGACCAGCGCAACCCGCGTGCCTTGTGCCCCGAAAGCCAGGGCAGCCTCCTCCCACTCCCGGCACACACCGGCCAGGAAGTCATTCCCCGGAGGATCATCCTCCTTAAAGATTTGCTCGCTGGTTATTGTGCCGTAATATCCTGAAGCCGAAGCGGATATCAGGGTCCTTGCCTGATTGCCCGTCTCGTTGGCCAGCCTCATCAGAGTCTGCAGCGTACCGGTCCGGCTCTCCAGGATCAGCTTCTTGCGACTGGCACTCCACCTTCCGGCCGACAGGTTTTCGCCCGCCAGGTTTATGATCGCCGTCACCCCGGCCAGGTCGGCCGATCGAAAGGGCCGTTTCAGGGCCACGGCATTCCGTCCCTGGGATTTCAGCATCCCTAAAAGGGCTTGCCCGACCAGGCCCGAGCCTCCTGCGATGGCTATCTTCTCGTTCATCTCAGTTGATTGATGGCTTTCTTTAACTGCTCCAGGGCCTGCTCCAGGGTGGCCCGCGGGCATCCAAAATTGAGCCGCATAAAACCTTCCCCGCCAGGCCCGAACTGAGTGCCGGTGTTGAGGCCAAGGCGGGCTTTCTCCACCAGGAACCGCTCCAGGTCAGCCTGTGCAAGTCCTAATTTCCTGAAATCCAGCCAGGCCATATAGGTGGCCTCGGGTATCATCATCTCAATAACCGGTAGTTCCAATTGAAGGTAATGGCGGAGGTAGTCGCGGTTGCCGCGCAGGTAGCTCAGCAGCTCCTCCAGCCACTGGTCGCCCTCCTCATAGGCGGCCTGCATCGCCTCAAATCCGAACACATTGCCCATACCGACGTGCAGGGTGTGAACCAGGTCGGCATAGGTTTTACGCTCGTCCGGGTCGGGGATGACCAGCACCGAGGTGCCGAGGGCAGCCATATTGAAGGTTTTGGACGGGGCCATCGCCGTGATGGTCCGGTGGGCATAGCCCGGTGCGGCCTTAACGAGGGGCGTGTGCTGGTGGGGTGGGTAAACCAGGTCGGAGTGGATCTCGTCGGACAGGATCCGGACACCATACTCCTGGCAGATCGTGGCCAGGCCGGCCAGTTCGTCCGCACTCCAGACGGTACCTCCCGGGTTATGCGGATGAGAGAGGATCAACAGGCGGGTTTTTGGGGTGATCTGCCGCCGGAGCAGGTCAAGGTCAAACCGGAACCTTCCGTTCTCTGTCTTTAGCGGGTTGAGGACTAGTTTGCGGTTGTTCCCCTCCACGCAGAAGTAGAACGGATGGTAGACGGGCGGTTGGATAACCACCTCATCGCCGGGTTCCGTAAAGGCCAGCACAGCAACGGAGATGGCAGGCACCACGCCGGGCATAAAAAGGACCCACTCAGGGTCGACCTCCCAATGGAGGCGCCTCCCAACCCAGGAGGTGAAGGAGCCGGCGAAGCGGATGCCCCGGTAGGTGTACCCCAGGACCGGGTGCTCCAGGCGCCTGGCAATCCGGTCGCGAATGAAGGCGGGGGTCTCAAAATCCATATCGGCCACCCACATCGGGATCACATCCGGATGGCCGAACACCCGCTGCCGGGCATCCCACTTGATGGAATCGGTCCCCTCCCGGTGGATGACCCGGTCGAAATCAGCCTGTGTGAAGGATTTACCAGCCATAACTGTTGGGCCCGAATTGTTGTTCGACCAGTTGCTCGTAAGCTTCCCTTAACCTGTTGGTTACCGGCCTTAAGGCGGGTAGTGTCAGCCCGTTGACCGCCCGGATGGGACACACTCCGGCAGAGGTGCCGGAGGTGAACAGCTCGTCTACCAGGCCAACCTCCGCTTCGGGCAGGTGCTGCAGGTGCAGCCTGATGCCCAGCTCACCGGCCAGCTCGATCACCTTTTGCCGCGTGATGCCGGGCAGGACCGTCTCAAGTGGAGCGGTGAACAGCTCGTTATTCCTGACATAGAAGAGGTTGGACCGGCCACCTTCGGTGATCAATCCCGCCTCGTTGACCAGCAGGACTTCAAAAACCCCCTTCTCCTTCAGCTCCAGGTTGGTGCGCTCCCTGAGCGCGGCATTCCAGAGCTTGATATTGGGCGTATTGCGTACGGCGTGGTAGGTGACCACGTCAACCCCCTCCGTTGCCTCCAGGCTGGTGGGGTAGCGGTGGGGGATATACCCGATCTCGAGGATGGGCTGGGGCCACCAGCTCAGCCGTATCTTGATGTTCCCGATCCGGTCGGGCTCGGTATCCAGGAGCTCGTTGAGATGACCGGTGATCTGCTCACGGGAGTATGGCTCGTTAAACCCCATCATATTGATCGAACGGAACATACGCTCCATATGCTCGTCAAGAAAGAGGCACCGGTGCCGGTGCACCCTGAACACCTCGTACACCATTGGGACCAGCGTCGGGTCGGCATCCTCCAGATACGCGCTC
>JAWOHI010000280.1:0-6488 GCA_046485255.1 Bacteroidales bacterium | reverse complement strand
GATTCCGCCGCTGCCACCAACCTCATCCCGGTGCCGGCCGACCGGGTGTGGGAGATCATCCGGAAAAACAGGCAGGGGATCATCGTGGACCGGCTCCTGGAGATCGATAGCACGCGGGTCGTTGAGGAGATCGGCTATATGAACGCGGCCGGCCAGGAGAGCCTCACCCGCTTTGATCATAAAAAAGGCCCGCGGAAAAAGTTCAGGCCCAGGCCCGGAAACAAGGATAAGCACTGATGCGGTTGCGGAAAGCCCTTATAATCCTCGCGGCTGTCCTGTCGCTGGCAGGCTGCAATCAGGGTAGCCTCTATGTGAACAACCAGCCGGTTCCCAAGGCCGTCTGGGACCAGGAGCACTTTTTCAAGTTTGATGTCGATGTCACCGACACACAGCAGCTTTATGACATCTACCTGCAGGTCCGCAACGACGGTCGTTACGGGTATTCCAACCTGTGGCTCTTCATCCAGACCAGTTCACCCACCGGCGCATACGTGCGGGATACGGTGGAGTGCCTCCTGGCTTCGCCGGAAGGCCGATGGCTCGGCAGGGGATCGGGGGGCAGGTTCAGCCTGGAGGTCCCGTACCGGCGCCAGGTTAGATTCCCTTATTCGGGAATCTACTCGTTTGAAATACAGCACGGTATGAGGATCAAGGAGCTATCCCACGTGACCGACATCGGCTTAAGGATTCAAAAAGCTTATTGATCTTGGCACGGGTAGGTAAATTGGAGCGTTTTGCCGAGATGAGGGAGTTTTCGCACGTCATCGAACCCGATGGCAGGCTCCTGCTGACCGCCGACCACCCCATCAAGGGGCGCTGGAAGGAGGATTTTTTTCGCAATGACCATCCTATCGTGCTGGAACTGGGGTGCGGCAAGGGGGAATACACGGTCGACCTGGCCAGGCGTTACCCCGGGCGCAACTTCATCGGGATGGACATCAAGGGGAACCGGATGTGGAAAGGCGCCACTGAGGCTCTCAGGACGGGCCTGGGCAACGCCGGGTTCCTGCGATCGAGGATCGAGTACATCGACCGGCTCTTCGGGCCGGATGAGGTGGAGGAGATCTGGATCACGTTTCCTGACCCCCAGCCAAAAAAGCCAAGAAAGCGGCTTACCTCTTCCGTGTTTCTCAACCGATACCGCCGGCTGCTCATTCCGGGAGGTGTGATACACCTGAAAACCGACAGCCTGGAGCTGCATCAGTACACTCTGAAAGTTCTGAATACCAATTCCATCGCACCGATTCTGGCGACAGCTGACCTGTACGGTTCGGATCTCGAAGATGAGATCCTCACCATCCGCACCTATTATGAATCCCGGTTTCTTGAGGCTGGCAAGAAGATTACCTACGTACGGTTTGCCCTGCCCTGCGGAATGGCTTTAGAGGAACCTGCCAAAAGATGACCAATGAAAGACGTAAGTTTTTTCGAGGGTGTTTATCAAGTAGTTGCCCTCATTCCGCACGGCCGGGTGACGAGTTACGGAGCCATTGCACGCTATATCGGATCGCCCCAGGCGGCCCGGACGGTTGGCTGGGCATTAAATAAATCCTTTTCCAGCGCAGGCTTCCTCCCGGCCCACCGGGTCGTGAACCGCAACGGCCTCCTCACCGGCAAGTTCCATTTCGGGTATTTCGAAACAATGAAACAGTTGCTGGAGAGCGAGGGAATCCGGGTGGAGGATGACCGGGTGGTCGATTTTGACCGGCTTTTCTGGGATCCGTCCAAAGAATTGGACGCCCCGGCTTTCTATTCAGGAGAAGATGAGTAACTTTGCGTTTATTTAAATTAAATAAAAATAACAATGAAGGAATTGACTCCGCAGGCTGTCCTGGATGCCCTCCGGACGGTGGTTCACCCCGAGACGGAAAAGGATGTGGTGAGCAGCGGACTGGTTCAGGACCTGAACCTGGATGATGGCACTATTTCGTTTTCCCTCGTATTCAAGAAGTCGAAAAACCCATTTGCCAACTCGCTGAAGAAGAGCTGTGAGGCGGCCATCCTGGAGAAGCTGGGTGCTGATCGTGAGATCATAATCAACATTGGGGCAATGGAGGTGGTTCACCGCGAGAAGAGCCTTCCCGACGTGAAGAACATCGTGGCGGTAGCCTCCGGAAAAGGCGGCGTAGGCAAGTCGACCGTTGCGGTCAACCTGGCTGTCGCCCTGGCACTCGAGGGGTACGCGGTGGGGCTGATTGACGCGGACGTCTACGGGCCGTCGATCCCGAAGATGTTTGGTCTTGAGGGTTATCGGCCGGAGATCCGCAAGATCGATGGCAAGGACCGGATCATCCCGGCGGAGAAATATGGGGTGAAGCTGATCTCGATCGGCTTTTTCGTGGATGAGAAGGACGCTCTGGTCTGGAGGGGCCCGATGGCGACCAATGCCCTCAAGCAGTTGATCCAGGACGGGAACTGGGGCGAGCTGGATTACCTTCTGGTGGACCTGCCTCCCGGTACGGGTGATATCCACCTTACTCTGGTTCAGACACTTGCGGTAACCGGCGTGGTGATCGTATCCACTCCTCAGCCGGTAGCCCTGGCTGATGCCGTGAAGGGGATCAGTATGTTTACCGGACGAAACATTCAGGTGCCCGTACTCGGGCTCGTGGAGAATATGTCGTGGTTTACCCCGGCCGAGTTGCCGGAGAACCGCTATTACATCTTTGGGCGTGAGGGGTGCAAGAAGCTGGCTGAAGAGATGAACGTACCGCTTCTCGGCCAGATCCCGCTGGTGCAGGGCATCCGCGAGGGGGGCGACGACGGTGCGCCGGTGGCCACCAAACCCAACTCCCCGGCAGGCGCCGCGTTCGTACAACTGGCGATGGAGACGGTCAGACAGACGGAAATACGCAATGCGTCACAAAAACCGACGGAGATCGTGAAGATTACGCATTGATTGCGATTTTCGATTTGCAATTTAAATTTACAATTTATTGATATACAGATGGTTGATAATACGACATTAAACAAGATCACGGACGTGCTGGAGCAGTTGCGTCCATACCTGCAGGCTGATGGCGGCGACCTGTCGCTGGTAGAAGTGACTGACGACCTGGTGGTCAAGGTGAAACTGATGGGTGCTTGTGGCAGTTGTCCGATGAGGACGATGACCCTCAAGGCCGGTGTGGAGACCACCCTGAAAAAACAGGTGCCCGAAGTCAAATCAGTTGAAGCGGTATAGGTGTTTGTTTCGGTTTTTCCCGCGGGATGAAATAATTTTGCCCCGTATCAGTTTATTAAGTGAATTTAAACGGGCAGTCACAATTGAGGTTTTCATTTCGGATTATTTTGGCGGTCACCATTTTAATGGCGACGGCGGCTTGTTCCACCAAAAAAAATACGGTGGCGACGAGGAGTTATCATAACCTGACTTCCTATTACAACATCTATTTCAATGCCCTGGATGCTTACAACCAGGGGGTTAAGAAGGTGGAGAGCGGGTTCAGGGATGACTTCAACACCCCATTGCCCCTTTTCCTCTACAGCTCCAGGGAAGCCTCGAGGATGCTGTCGACCGATATGGACCGGACCATCAGGAAGTGCTCCAAGGTTGCCGCAATGCATTCCATCACGGCCAAGCCCAAGTACCGGAGGGGAGTCCGCACTCCGCGCCAAAGGGAGTTTTTCAGGAAGAGCGAGTTCGTCAAGTGGGTGGATGATGCCTTTCTCCTGATGGGTAAAGGCTATTTCCAGAAGCGCGACTATTTTCCGGCGATGGAGAACTTCGAGTATGTCATCAAGCAATACCCCAATGACGGTTTGGTTGACGAGTCGCTCCTCTGGCTCGCCCGCTCCCACATGGAGCTCGGAAGGTTCCAGGATGCCCTGGGCATTCTCAGCCGCCTAAATGCCAATCCCGGGCTCAGCAAGAAACTGCGGTCGGAGGTGAATGCCGTTTATGCCGACTGGTACATCCGGCAGGGAGAGCTGGATCAGGCGATTCCCTACCTGGAGAAGGTAGCCCAGAAATATCCGGGAAAGAAGCAGCGGGTGCGGAACCTTTACGTCCTGGCACAACTGTATGAAAAGACCAACCAGCCGGTTCAGGCCATCCGCTACTATGAGCTGGTGAACAAGGAGAATCCCCCCTATGATATGGCCTTTAACGCCCGCATCAACCGGGCGCGGCTTTATCAGGGCGATGGGTCGGGCGGGGAACAGATCCGCAAGGAGTTGCGCAAGATGCTCCGTGACGAAAAGAACTATGATTACCGCGACCAGATCTATTACGCGCTGGCCGACCTCGACCTAAAGGAGGGCAAGACCGATCAGGCGGTGATAAACTATAAGTATTCAGTCTGGTCCAATACCAGCAACGCTACACAAAAGGCACTCTCTTACCTGGCGCTCGGAGCTTACTACTACGACAAGCCCGACTACATTCCGGCCGGCGCCTATTATGACAGCGCTACGCAGAGCCTGCCGGAAACTTTTCCCGAGTATGCCCGGATAATGACTTTTGCTGCTGACGCCAAGCTCCTGTCTGACAACCTTCTGGTTGTTTTTCGCGAGGATAGTCTTCAGAGGGTGGCAAAAATGCCTGCCGATGAACGAAACAGGCTGATTGACGAGAAGATAGCCGAGGTCCGTAAGATCGAGGAGGAGCGGAGGGCCGCCGAAGAAGAGGAGCGGCTGGCTATGCAGGAGGGCCGGATGCGTACCGGTATGGGCGGGATGTACCAGGGCTCCCAGCGGACCATGCTGGGAGGATCCGGATCACAGCAGATAGGCGCAATGGGAGGCTCCCAGCAGTTTGGAGCGATGAGCGGAGGAACGGACTTTTCTGCCGGAGCGGGAACCAGCGGCTGGTATTTTTACAATCCCTCGACGATGAGCTTTGGAATGACCGAATTCATCAAGATTTGGGGGCGCCGGAAGCTGGAGGACAACTGGCGACGGTCGAACAAAAAGGTGATCACCGAAGCGGGTGACCTCACCGACGAGGGTGAGACCGGCGACGTGTCAACCCCGTTGGCCTCCTCCAAGGCGAGCCAGTTCAAGCCGACCGAAAGGGAATTCTATACCGCCGACCTGCCCCTGAACGACACGCTGCTCCGGGAGTCGAACCAGCGAATATCCCAGGCACTCTTCAATGCCGGCAAAATCTTCAAGGACAACCTGCAAAACACCAGCGAGTCCATCACCTATTTTGAGCGGTTCATAACCCGTTTCCCGGAAGATGACAAGCTTCTTTTTGCCTATTATAACTTGTATCAGATCTATGAAGGCTTGAAAATCCAGTCGGAAATGCAACGGTACAAGGACCTGATCCTTCAGAAATTTCCCGAGAGCCGTTCGGCAAAGATCATCAGCAACCCCAACTATTTCAAGGAGTTGGATGAGGCCAGGGCTCAGGTGATGGCTTTTTACGAGGAGACCTACCAGCTATTCAACCGCAGGGCGTGGACCAATGTGGTTCAGAACTGCGAAAAAGCCGAAACCGCCTTTGCCCTGAATCCCATTCGCGACAAGTTCGGTTACCTGAAAGTGATCTCGGCGTCGCGTCTCGCCCCGGCCGATACAGTCAGCCTGGTCAAAGGGCTTAACGATCTGGTTTTCAAGTATCCGACCAGCGAGATAGCCGACCAGGCCAAGACCCTGCTGGCGATGGTCTCCCGCGGACCAGCCGGTGCTTCGGCCCTTCAGGACGAGGAACTGCCGATTGGCGGAGTGGCCAGGGCAGCCACTACGGAGGAAAAAGCCGAATACCTGGCCGAAGACTCCGACACCCATTTCTATGTGATGATCACCTCGGGAAACAGCGTGGATGTTGGCCGGCTCAAATTCCGCATCTCCAACTTCAACGTGGAAAAATTTACCGACGTGTTCTTCGAAGTGGCCAGCTCGGTCTTTGAAAACGAGCTGCAGATGATCACGGTGAAGAACTTCACCAACAAAATGGAGGCCTTGACCTACTACCAGCTCATCGGTGACGACCTGGGGGTATTTGAGGGAATGGCCCCCACCGACTACCGCCATTTCGTGATCTCCAAGGATAATTTCACCCGCTTTTTCCGGACCAAGAACGTGGCCGGGTACCTGCAGTATTTCCGCGCCAATTATCAGAATTAGACAACCCATTTTCAATGTCCAAGAGTATTTCCATTTTATGGGCGGATGACGAGATCGACCTGCTCAGGCCGCATATTCTCCTGCTGGAAGGCAAGGGCTTTGAGGTGGTGACGGCCAGCAATGGCGAAGATGCGATCGACCGGGTGACGGAGCGGGATTTCGACCTGATCTTCCTGGACGAGAACATGCCCGGCCTTACCGGATTGCAGGTACTGACCCGCATTAAGACCATCAGTCCCAACATCCCGGTGGTGATGATCACGAAAAGTGAAGAGGAGGACATTATGGATGAGGCGATCGGATCGAAGATCGCCGATTGCCTGATCAAGCCGGTCAATCCCAAGCAGGTGCTGCTTACCATTAAAAAGTTGGTGGATACCAAGCGGTTAGTCAGCGAAAAGACTACCTCCGCC
>JAWOHI010000202.1:0-7837 GCA_046485255.1 Bacteroidales bacterium | reverse complement strand
AACTTCTTTTATGGGTAAGCTACGAGTTGCTCTAATTCTCCTCTCCTGACCGTTGAGGCCCAAGGGCAACAACATTACCAGGCCGAGGAGAATTAGAGCAACTCGTAGCTTACCCATAAAAGAAGTTTTAGTCTGTTTAGCATTCTTAAATGTACGATCCCCGCCCCGCCCGGGCTGTCATAAACTCTTCTATTAATGGAATGGATTGGACGATTAATGGTAAATTTTCGTCAACGAATGGTATAAATTCGTCGACACTAATTTTAATCACCTGTTAACAAGCTCTTTACAAAAGCATCTTTTACTTCCGTGCCGGGTTGAAGTCGCGCGGGTTGACCCCGAATTCGGAGGTGAAGCATTTGGTAAAATAGCCCGGGCTGCTGAAGCCGGTCTGGTAAGCGATCTCCGAAATGGGCAGGTCGGTGGACAGGAGCAGCTCCGCTGCCTTTCTTAGTCGTATATTTCTGATAAACTGATTGATAGACATTCCAGTCAGCGCGATGAGCTTGCGGTAAACGCGGGTTTGACTCATCCCCATCTCCCGGCAAAACTGTCCGGCAGTGAGCTGGTGGTTGCTCATCTGCTCTTCCAGTATCTTAAGGGCCGCGGAGAGGAACTGCTGGTCGCGGGCAGGGGGCGGCCCCCCGTGCGGCAGAGCTGCGGCCATTTCCGGGCGGACGGTGACTTCGGCGGAACCCGGCCCCGGGTGGACGTTCATCAGGTTGATCAGCGATGCCCGCTGAGATTCCTGTATCCGCTTGCGAATAAGGTCTTCAATCCGGAGGTGCTTCCTGATGCGGATCCGGGAAATGTACCCCGCTACCTGCCAGATCAGCAGGATCAGCAGGACCAGGTAAGCGGCGATGGCGTAACGGGAAAAATACCAGCGGCGCGGTACGTCGAAGCAGATGACCGCCTCCTCCCCCTGCTGGTTGTATATCGTCCTGCCTCGCACCCGGAAGCAGTAGGAGCCGGGTTTAAGGTTGGAGAAGGTCACCTGGGCATCGGTGCTCCAGCCGCTCCAGTCGTCGGAGTAGCCGTCAAGCCGGTAGGAGTATTGGGTCCGCTGCTCGTTGTCGAAGTAGGGAAGCGAATAATAAAAGGTGACCTGGCTGTTCCGGCGAGCCAGGTCGATAACCGGCTGCGCCTCCTCATCCGGTCGCGGCGGCGCTGGAAGGTGGATGCTGGAGCCATCGGGCATCGCGATCCGGGTGATGATGGTCCTCATCCCCGGAGGGAATTTAAAGGCCGCCTTGCTGTTGTACAGATAGACCCCGTTGTTCCCGCCAATCCACGTGCGTTGGTCATTTCCGTGCAGGAATACAAAAGCGGAGAACGCATCGATCAGTTGCTGGAA
The DNA here is from genome assembly GCA_046485255.1 of Bacteroidales bacterium. Classification (GTDB taxonomy): domain Bacteria; phylum Bacteroidota; class Bacteroidia; order Bacteroidales; family UBA12481; genus UBA12481. The sequence continues at coordinate 6,480 of JAWOHI010000202.1, read as the reverse complement.
ATTGAGCTTGTCGGGCGAATAGGTGCCGTCGGGCCTGGCCATCAGGATGTCCTCGCCGCCTACCCAGATATTACCCCTGGAGTCCCTGTTCAGCGTGGAAGCCATCCGGTTGAACCGGGCCACCTCCGGGCCGAACAGCAGGCTCTTTTCAAAGGCATCCTTGCCTGCATCGTACTGAAAAAGACCTTGATAGTTACTGAAGAGCACCTTCCCCTCATATTCAATCACGTCGGTAAGGAGCGATTCAAAGGGGTAAACCCGGTGATCCAGCCCAAGCTCCTGATAATGTGCAACCTCACCCTCCGCCAGGGCCAGTTGTGCCAGCTGGCAGATGGGAATCCTGACCACGCCGGCGTGACGGGTGCCCACCCACAGGTACCCCTCCACATCCTCCCCGGCGGTCCGAAACCCATTGAACACGTTCTGCACGCTCGCGTAATGCCGGTATCGTCCGCCAATCCATCGATAAAGGTTAAGCTCGTCGGCGCTTAAGGCCAGGACCACATCGGGATTGCATTTTAACTGCATCACCTTGAGCACGATGCCATCCTGCCGCTCAGGAACCGCTTCATTGCCGAGCATCCAGTACAATCCGCTGCCGGTGCCGAGATAAAGCCGCGTCTCATTGCCGCGGCGGATCGGGGCAATGTTCCACACCTCCGTGGAGATGATCTTTTCGGCCTGCTGCCTGAACGGCTCCCGCTCTCCCGAGGCCCCCGGGATCCGGTAAAGGCCGGTGAGGGTTCCGACCAGGATATCCTCGCGGTCGGCCTGGATGGAGAGTACCACCCCTTCGATGCCGGCGGTGTGGTCCCACAGGATGAAAGGCGAGTTGATGTTGAAGGAGGAGATGCCGTTGCTGGTGCAGATCCAGAGGTTGTAATCGCGACCCAGTCGGAGGGCATAATGAACGTTGTCACGCATACCGTGGTTCCGGCTCAGCATCTTCAGTATACGCCCCTCCCGGTCGGTCAGGAGCGTCCCGCCAAAGAGGGTGGCAAAAGCAAGCGTGCCATCAGGCAGGGCAATCCCGTGGTAGATGTTGTTCGCTTCGAGCAACCGGCTGGTTTCGGGATGTTTCTCAAATGGCCTTGATATAGTGCCGCCTTGAATATCTATGACATACAATCCCTCCTGCCGCGTGCCGATCAAGGCATACCCCGGCTCCAGGTCCACCGCGAAACTGATCACCCGGTCGCGAAAAAACGCCCCTCCCGGCAAGGGCTTGAAGGCGGACCCGTCGAACACGGTGAGCCCAATCCCCTTCTGATTAAGGACATACATTCCCCCGATAAGGAAGCCGCGATGATAGGAATCCTCCACCTCAAAGGCCGACACGGAGTCGCCCTCCAGGACGAAAACCCGGCGCTTGGCCTGGAGGAACACCCGGCCATCCGCTTCGCAGATGCTCCAGATGTCCCCGAAATTCCGGAGCGCCTCGGGCACGCCTGCCAGCAGCGACCGGAACGTCAATCCCAGGCGGCGGTCGCGCTCCAGCAAACCAAAATCATTGAACCCGCCGTAGATCATCCTCTGGCGGCTATCGTAGAGGAGGCTGCGTACGATCGACTGGTCGCGGCTGTAGAGCGACCAGACGGATCCATCATAAGTGACCAGCCCGTAATCGGCACCAAAATAGAGTATTCCGCTCGAGTCCTCCATCACCGACCAGGTTGAGCCATTAAGGTTCAACTCGTTCATCAGGTCGTAATTGCGGATGATGTACCTGGCTCCCTGCCCGGCAAGGGCCAGGGGGCAGGACAACAACAGCAAGGCGACGATCAGCCTGTTCATCGGGATGTCATAAGGAGTTAAATTTAGGCAAATTCTGCGATCCGTGGATTGATGGAATCCCAGCCACCCGTCGACTTTACCAACGCACCGTGGTGCCCAGCCGGATGCCCACGTGCCGGTTGAGGTTCAGCTCCTCCGGCAGAAACCCGCGAGTCTTTCCGATAATGCCCAGGTCGATGGATAGAGCGCGCAATCCTGAATCTCCAGGGAGGTGGAAAAAGTATCTCACATCCAAATCAATGGCCCCGCCCCGGAAAGATTCCGCCGTGTTGAAATCCAGTCCCACCGGCTGGTTCCAGTAGTGGCCGGTGAGGCTTACCAGAAGGTGGCGGTTCAATGGGTAATCCGTCAAGCCCAGGCCAAACCCGTGGAACCAGTGGCTCCTGTTTTGGAATTGCCTGGCATAAAAACTGATATTCAGCTTATTATGCTTTATCCAGATGTTCTCGTCAATAAAATCGCCAAACGGGGCCATCGTGTACCCCATCCCGAGGTTGACCCGGGTCGACTCCCCCAGGCTGAAGCCGGCCTGTCCGATCATCAGGGGATTCAACAGGTTCAGGAGGGAGCGGAACCCGGCGCGCCGGATGAAGAGGGCCTCCGCAGGAGTCAGTTCATCGTGCCTGGTATAACGGTAAAACTCCATATCCGGCCTGAAGAGGTGCCTGGCGGCTCCGTATGTGTCGTAGCCCATAACATCGCGCAGGAGCTCATCCTCCTCCTCGGTGATTCCCACCTCAAACCCGAACAGGCCCAATACATAGTACTGGAGGATGCCCAGCTTCCGGGTCAGGTATTCCCACCGGTAATGGCTGAAATCATCCAGTCCAAAGCTGCCGGTGGCCTCCATCCGCCTGGTTAGCATATAGTCCGACTCGAGTCCGGCCGTATGGAGGCGGATGTAATTGGGCAGGTCGCTGTCGCGAAGCCCACGCAGTGTAGCATCGGTCACCCCTTTCAAGTAAGCCGCCCCATAACGGTTGAAGTAAGGCTGGGATACCGATCCGATATTCAAGGCCGTCAGGATGGCGCGGTGCCCCTCCTCGTGGGTCAGCGGCTGAAGGAATAGAGCGATCAGGGACAGCTGGATCAGGTTCGATATCCTCTGATTATCCAGCTCCTGATCAAGCACCCGGGCAAGCAGCCGGTAACCCGACAGGTATGACTCGTTCACCTGCCGCATCGTAAAATGCTGGGCCGGGGCATCCTGGATGATGAACCGGTACTCCCTGGGGGCGGGCAGGGTATCCTTCTGGGCCGGGCAGACGGCAGGCAGGCATAGGAACAGGAGGAGGCATAAGGCTTTCATAGGCTGCGGTCCGTTGGAGCCAATTTTGGCATCAATTCCTAAATATCGTATTTTTGAATATACCGATGGAAAATCTGCTGCTGAAATATTTCGATTCACGAATCACCCATTCCCAGATTGCCACTGCTCCGGGTACGCGCCCCTTCGTGACCCTCTCGCGCGAGTTTGGCTGCCCATCCAAACTGATTGCCAAAGATCTGGCAGGGGAATTGAACGCGTTGGCGGTCAGGGAGGAGAGGACGGCCGACTGGCAGGACATTAACCGGGAGATCGTGGAAGAGGCGGCAGCGAAACTGAACGTGGATCCACATCGCATCAGGCAGTTCACCGTTGAAAACAAGCAGTTCCTGTACGACGTGCTGTCCGCCTTCTCGGATTCCTACCGCAGCAGCCGCGCCATCGAAAAAGCCACGAGGGAGATCATCCGCTCATTCGCCCTCAAGGGCCACGTGGTTATCCTCGGCCGGGCCGGCGTAGCCATCACCCAGGCCTGGCCCAGTTGCCTGCACGTCAGGCTCTTCGCTCCCATCGAATGGCGAGTCGAACAGATCTGCCGCAAGCGCTCGATCACCCGGGCCGAAGCAACGAAGCTCATCACCGAGATGGACCGCAACCGCACCAGCCTCATCGAGCTCTACCTGGGCCGCAAGTTCGATCCGCACATCTACGATTTAATGATCAACTGCCAAACCTTCTCCATCCCGGAGACGGTCCATTCCATTCTGGGTTCGATGAAGGCCAAAAGCCTGATTTAGTTTGGATTGTCCTCCTTGCCACCATCCCGGGTAAACGGTACAAACCGCACCGGGATGATCTTTTTGCTGGCCATCTTCCCATCCCGCTTCTCGATGAGCAATAACTCCTGGTCGCCAAACTGCCGGCCCACCGGGATCACCATCCGTCCCCCCTCCCTTAACTGCTCGAAGAGCGGCTGGGGCACCCGCTCCGGCGCCGCCGTCACGATGATGGCATCGAAGGGGGCGTGCTCCGGCCAGCCATTGTACCCGTCGCCAACCTTCACCTCCGCATTACGGTAGCCCATCACGGCGATCAGGTTGGCCGCCTTGCGCCCCAGCTCAGGCACGATCTCGATGGTGTAAACCTGTTTAACGATCTCCGCCAGGACGGCCGCCTGGTACCCCGACCCGGTGCCGATCTCCAGCACCGTATCGCCTGGCCCGGGCTTGATCAACTCCGTCATCAGGGCTACAATGTAGGGCTGCGAAATGGTCTGATCATAGCCGATGCCCAACGGTCCGTCGGCGTAGGCATACCGGCGCACCGCCTCCTCAACGAACAGGTGGCGCGGCACCTTCCGCATCGCCTCCAGTACCGCCGGGTCCCGAACACCCCTCCCGACGATCTGCTCTTGGACCATCTTCTCCCTGACAGCCCGGTAAGGGTCCATCTGTGCAACCGATTCCATCGTGATCGCCAGAAATGCAAGGAAGATCAAAAAAAACCTCATTGATTCAATACACTCTAATAATCAAGTGATTTCGGGTCGAGTTCCCGTGATTGAAGGGTTTCCTTATGAACCCTGGCCCAGCCATAGTAGGCCAGGATTTTTCTCCAATCGTCAAGCGATCCGTACATAACAACCCGTTCGATGATATACCGGGCATTTTTATCCAGATCCAACGAATCGTATTCGGTATCCCAGAAGAGCGTCTTTGGCAGGTCCATTTTTATCGTTCCAAAAAATCAAATGTAGGCAACTTTCCAGTAGTCAGTCCTTTTTCACCCCGATCCTGCTCAAAAGCCTGATCTGATTCACATTGGAATAGTCATACTGATAAAGCCCGTCCGCCCCGATCAGCATCAGCACGCCATCCATCGGGATCACGTCATACCCCCTGATATCGGGAAACCGGGTGATCAGGTTCTGGCTGATACGGAGTGGATCGGATACATCGTACACCTTGAGGCCCGCCTCCCCGTCGCAGAGGAACAGCGTGCTCCCGTCGATCCCCAGTCCGTAAGGCTCCTCCATAGGATAGGTGGCCAGCTCCACCGGTTTGGTGATCTGGGCCACAGATACCACTACCAACTGGTTCACGGCCGTATTGCGGCAGGTCGTTCCCCCACGGATCGTGATATAGGCCAGGTCGTCCTGAACCACCACCGGATCACAACCGGTCACGTGCCAGAAATCAGCCAGATACATCGGGGAGCTGGGCACGGAAATGTCATAGATACGCATCCCTGTTTGCGTTCCCAGAAACATCCGGTCGCCCAGGATGAAGAGCGTCTCAATGCCCCATCCGGCCTCGAAATCCTTCTTGAATAGCGGGTTGGCCGCGTCGCTGATGGAAAAGATGTGCAGGGTGGTATTGTCCACTGCATAGAGGGTGTTCTCCCGGATCCCGAACCGGGCCATCGAGCCGCCCACCCCAACGCCGCCGCTACCTACTCCCCCGGAACTGACACCCCCCGCCGCATCGTTCATCCAACCCTCACCCTTCCAGTAAACCGGATAGTAATAGGATTCCACCTGCTGCCTCACCTTTTTGATCTCCCAACCAGCCACCACCCCCTTCTTTTCTTCGATCCGGGCCAGCGGGTAATCTTCATCATAGGGCGGCAGCGTGTAGGGCAACACGCCTTCCACCCGCCCCACTTCCGTAACGTTCTGTAAATCCGACACATCCAGCGCCACCAGGTCCACATAGCTGTCGGCGTACAGGATGCTCCCCTTGATGGCGATATCCACGTTGCCGGGCACCTCCAGGAAGGTCAGGTTGACCGGCTCCGATGGATTCGAGTTGTCGATGACGTGAATACCCTGCATCACTTCAACTATAAAGATATAATCGTCTTTAAAGTAAATCTTTCCAGGGCTCTCCAGCTCCCGGACATCCGACTGCCTGACCGACAGGCGCAGCTCTTCGTAGCTCATATAAATAGGGCTGTTGGCCGTGAACACTTCGATGATCCGGTCCTCGCAGGCTGTCATCGCCAGGAGGGTGGCCAGCAGGATGGGAATGATGTTTCGCTTTGTTTTCATAATTTGCTTGAGCTGAGATTACCTGAAAATGATCCCGACCTTGAGCAACAGGCGGTTGTAATTAATGATCCGGGCCCAGTCCGACTCGGCGTGAAAGAACTGATATTCTAGACGATAGCCCACCGCAAAAAGCACTCCGAAATTGGGAGAGAACAGGTTACGAATCCCAAACCCCACCCCGCCCAGGGCACCGCCCGACGGCTTATATTCGCGGTAGATATAGTCGTTGTTCCAGGCAATGCCATCCTCCCGGGTGTCATACCAGATATTGCCGCCCGAATAACCCGCATCCAGCGGAACGGCATACCCGCCCTGCAGGAAGAAGTAGGGTGAGAAGGCTGTTTCCCTAACGTAATACCTCATATCCAAT
>JAWOHI010000069.1:0-3117 GCA_046485255.1 Bacteroidales bacterium | reverse complement strand
ATCCAGCGGAACAGGTGCAAAGGCAATGTATAACCCAGGCTGTTGGGATGCTGATCATGTCATTATCAAGGAGATTAAGTAGTTTTACCGTCACCATTTTCCTTTAATGAAAAAAACCAGCCTCTCCCGCCGCCACTTCCTGGGCGCCCTGGCCGCCGGTGCCGGGTTCGTCCTGCTCGACCGCACCGGTCTGGCATTACCATTTGACGGGACCCTCCGCTCGACCGATCCGCTGCAGACGATTACGCTGGGGCGGACGGGAATCCGGACCACCCTGCTGGGTATGGGGACCGGGTTCAGCGGGTATAACCGGGCCTCGTCCATCACCCGTGCCGGAACGGCTGACTCGATGATCCGCCAGGCCTACGAAAAAGGGATCCGGTTCTTCGACTGCTCCGACACGTACGGGACCCACCAGCACCTGGCTGCTGCGCTAAAACCCTACCCGCGTGACAGTTACGTCATCTGCACTAAAATCCGGGTTGAGCCGGGCGGGCTGCCGGAGCCGGAGCGGCCCGATGCGGACATAGCCATCGGCCGGTTCCTAAAAGAACTGAAGACCGACTACATCGACCTGGTGCAGATCCACGCGATGACCGATCCGGAGTGGACCACCAAGCACAAGCGGCAGATGGACATCCTGGAAAAGCTCAAGCAGAAGAAGATCATCCGGGCGCACGGGGTGTCGGTTCACTCCCTCGGCGCGATGGAGGCCGCCGCAGCCAGCAAGTGGGTGGATGTTACCCACGTGCGGATCAACGCCTTCGGAGAGGCGATGGACCACCACGACCCTGCCCGGGTCACTGCGGTGATCGAAAAACTGCACAAGGCCGGCCAGGGGGTCATCGGAATGAAGCTGATCGGCAATGGCAAGCACCGCGACGATTCGGAGAAGATCGACGAATCGGTGCGCTTTGTCCTTGGGCTCGGTACGGTTGACCTGATCATCGTGGGCTTCGAAAAACCCGAACAGATCGACGACTACCTGGCACGGATGCGGAGGGCGCTGACCGCGTTGCAGGGGAAATAGCCGGCTAACTGAGATGAAAATCCCCGCAATGATCCTCTTTACCACCCTGCTGGCCGTGTGCCACCGGCCGGCCGGCCTCGACCGCCTGATCCAGCCCGGCGCGCAGCTGGAAACCTTGTCCGACAGCTTCCTCTTTACCGAGGGGCCTGCAGCTGATGCTCAGGGCAACATCTACTTCACCGACCAGCCCAACGACCGGATCCTCACCTGGAGCACAACGGGTGAACTTTCCGTCTTCTTGCAGCCCTGCGGCCGATCCAACGGACTCTTTTTCGACCGCGAAGGCAACCTGTGGGCCTGCGCAGATGAACAGAACCAGCTCTGGCGTATTGATCCGGCTGGAAATCGGACCGTTATGCTGGAAGGGTATGAAGGGCGGCGGCTTAACGGGCCCAATGACCTCTGGATTGCCCCCGATGGGACCATTTATTTTACCGATCCGTGGTATCCCCGCGCCTGGTGGACCCATACGGAGCAGCCGCAGGATCTCCGCGGCGTCTATCGATTTCATCCCCAGACGGGCGAACTGGAGAGGGTTGCTAACGACCTGGTGCAGCCGAACGGCATCGTGGGCACCCCGGATGGGAGCACCCTCTATGTGGCCGACATCGGCGACAACAAGACCTGGCGCTATGCCATCCAGCCCGATGGCAGCCTCTCCGGCAAGAGCCTCTTCTGCGAGCTGGGATCCGACGGAATGACGATCGACAACCGGGGCAACGTGTACCTCACCGGCCAGGGAGTGACGGTGTTCGACCGGCGCGGCCGCCTGATCGGGAACATCCCGGTGCCGGAGTCCTGGACTGCCAATGTCTGCTTCGGGGGAAAGGACGGCAACGAGCTCTACATCACGGCTTCCAAAGGGCTCTACCGGATGCGGATGAAAGCCAATGGAATCTGATACGATTCCGCAATGATTAAACAGCCAGACCGGCTAATAAATAAACTCCAGGTTAAGCCGCATCTGGTTCGGCCAGGATGAGGTCCCCTCAACCATCCGGGTAATCTCATAAATATACCTGGGCTGGGTGGTTTTCACCTGCCCGGATACTCTGGAAAAATCAGCCGCGGGGATATTGAGTCTCACGAACCGTAACTGCTTGGCATTTGAATCCAGATTAACCAGCATTCCCCCGGTGGTATGAACTATGTCCAGGTTTAGGGAAGTGATGGTCGATTCAACACTTGTTACCGACATACCATCCTCACTGAAGGTGTAGACAGCCCTTAATTCGGTATCCTGAACGCCAACCGGGTATTGTATGAAGCCATTGACGGTCAGGACATTCCCGTTCCACTCGGACGATACGATCTGGTTATAGTGTTTGCTGAACGTGAAGGAATAGGCATCGTTTTCCAACCTGTTTCCCTGATTGGAATTGACATACTCTAACCTGAACTGATTGACCAGATACACGGCCGGCATTTTCTGCAAGACTGACAGCGGTATTCCGATGAAGAAGTTCATCGGCGCGCTGACCATTCCGTTTGATTCAACCGTGATGTTTATGTTCCCCTTTTTGTCAGCCGGGATGTCAATCTTGATCTCCTTGCTGTTCACCTCATACTTGCCAGATCCGCTTATCAGGTTGATGATTGGCACAATAACTCCATCAACCTTGACGAAGGTCTTATCTGGATCGGTTGACCAATCCTTCCCGTGGATGGTGATGTTACGAGAGCTGATGCTGCGTGCCCCCCAGGGCACAAACTTGGTTTCATTCCCTAAATAGAGCGGACATCCAACTGAGTCGATCACCGGCACCGGCCTGACCTCCTGAATGTTGGCAAGTGATGCCGTATCGGCGATCCTGGTGTTCGTGGCGTGATCGAACAGCTCCACCTTCACCCGGAAGCTCCCCTCTTTTGTGAAGGTGTGGTTGACGGTGCTGTCGTTCACGACCGTTTCCGGGTTGGACCCGTCCCCGAAATTCCATACATATTTAGCCGACGCCGGTGCGGCCCCCTTACTCCTGGCCGTAAATTGATACGGCTTGTTGGGCTCTCCATTGAGTGGGTCGGGGTCAATCACCAGGGGCACGTAATTGACGGTAATCCACTTGAAATCGATATACCTGTCCCAATAC
>JAWOHI010000385.1:0-4898 GCA_046485255.1 Bacteroidales bacterium | reverse complement strand
ACACCCCAGACTCGTTCATTCCCATAGGTTTGGCCAGCAGCAGGGCGAGCGGGATCTCGATCACCCAGAAGCAGAGGAAGAAGATCCGGGTGGGGGTGATGGTGTCGCCGGCACCGTTGAAGGCCTGGACCAGGACCATCCCAAGTCCATACAGGATGAATCCGGCGCTGATGATCTGAAGTGCGTGTACTCCCGGGGCCACCACTTCCGGGTCGTTGATGAATATCCGGATCAGGGGGGCCGGGAACAGGACCATCACAAAGGTGATCAAGCCCATAAATATCACGTTGATGCGGGCTGTGAGCCAAACCGACCTCTCGGCCCGCTCAGGCTGGCCGGCGCCCAGGTTCTGCCCAACCAATGTTGCTGCGGCGTTGCTGATCCCGTAGGTTGGCAGGAGGATGAAAATGATGATCCGGATGGCAATCGTGTAGCCGGCCACCACCGCGCTGCCATAAGAGGCGATGATCCTCACCAGGCCGATCCAGCTGGTGGTGGCAATCAGCGATTGGCCGATTCCGCCGGCCGACAGCCGGATCAGTTGCCAGATGGTGTGAGGCTCGATGGCCACGTCCTTCAGGGTGAGCCGGATTCTCCTCTTGCCCCTGAAGAGCAGGAACAGTTGGTAAAGGATTCCGATCCCCCGACCGGTTGTCGTCGCCACGGCCGCGCCCTCTATGCCCATCTCGGGGAAAGGCCCGATGCCAAAGATCAGGAGCGGATCCAGGACGATGTTGATCAGGTTGGCCACCCAGAGAACCCGCAGCGACATGGCCGCGTCGCCCGAACTTCTGAGAATGGAGTTGATCACGAACAGGACGATGATGATCCCGTTGGTTCCGAGCATTATCTTCGTATAGCCCGAGAGCTGCTCCTGCATCTCCGTGGTGGCGCCCATCAGCCGGAGCAGGTCGGAACTCCAGAGAATGCCGGGCACCGCGATCAGCAACGATGTGGCAACCCCTGTCAGGATCGCCTGAAAAGCCACCCTGGAGGCCAGATCGGGCCGCTTTTCCCCAACGCGCCGGGCCACCAGGGCCGTGGTGGCCATCGCCAGTCCCCCGCCAATCGCGTAAACCAGGTTGATCAGGGTCTCCGTAAGACCAACGGTCGCCACCGCCTCCGATCCCAGCCGGGAGACAAAGAAGATGTCGACAACGGCAAAGATCGACTCCATCACCATCTCCAGCACCATCGGAACAGACAGCAGGAAAACCGCCCGTCCGATCTTTCCGGTGGTGAAATCCATCTCCGTGCCGGCTATCGATTCCCACAGGTCCTTGCGAAGTTGTTTGAGGTTAATCATTGACGCGAAAATAAAAAAGGTTTATATCTTTGTGCCCTCTTTAAGCCAAGATAGTTAAAGGGTATAACAGCGGTTTCGTAAACCGCCATTCCGGGTTCGATTCCCGGTCTTGGCTCTTCACTACACCCCACCCAATGAACCCACCCCTGACCCGGCTAACGCTGTTGATTGCAGCCGCCATCGTATTGATTCCCAGTCAGATAAAGCCCCAGGTGATTCTGAAGGAAGCATTGAGCCCGCGGATCACCAATTACCGGATCGACGCCCGTCTGGACCCGGAGATAAAAACCATTCACGGCGAAATGGCCTTCACCTGGACCAACCCGTCGGCCCACCCGGTGGATGAGCTGCAGTTCCATCTTTACCTGAACGCATTCAAGAACACGGAGTCCCTTTTCCTCAAAGGCCGTAGGACAGGCGCAACAAAAGAGGATGATTTTGGTTTTTGCGATATCCTTGAGGTCAGGGATGCCGGCAACCGGGATCTGTCGGCCGGGCTGAGTTTCACTGGAAGGGAGGGACCGTCGGCATCCGCCGACCAGACGGTCGCGTCGCTCCGCCTGCCTGTGCCCGTGTTGCCGGGAGAAACCTTCCGGGGCACCCTTCTTTTCACCTCCCAATTACCCAAAATAATAGCCCGTACCGGGTATAATGGCGACTATTTTTTTGTCGCCCAATGGTTTCCGAAACTCGGTGTTTATGAGCCGGCCGGGATGCGTGGTCGGGTCACGGATGGCTGGAACTGCCACCCCTTTCACCCCAGCTCCGAGTTCTATGCCAACCACAGCCTGTACGAGGTGGCCATCACCCTTCCGGAGGAGTTTATTGTCGGGAGTGGTGGAATGCTGATTGACAGCACCTTGACAGATGGATGGAAAACGCTTCGTTACCGGGCTGAGGATATTGTCGATTTTGCCTGGACCGCCTCCAGAGATTACCGGGTAGTCAGCGACCAGTGGAACCACGTGACGATCACCTGCCTGATGCAGCCCGAACATCTGCGCCAGGCCGGCCGCCACATCCGCGCCGCACGGCACGCACTGGAGTACCTGACCCAACACGTTGGACCCTATCCCTGGCCTTACCTGACCATCATCGATCCACCCACCTATGCAATGGGGGCGGCCGGAATGGAATACACCACCCTGATCACCGCCGGGACGTTCTACGGCCTTCCTGAGGGAATCCGGGCTCCCGAAATGGTGACGGTCCACGAGTTCGGACACGCCTATTTTATGGGCATCCTGGCCAGCAATGAATTCGAGGACCCCTGGCTCGACGAGGGGATAAACAGCTATTGGGAAAATCGAATAATGGACTGGGCCTACGGCGAAAAGAGGGCTATGTTGGATTTCCCGTTTCTCCATATCGGCGACGTCGAGTTCGCCCGGATCCAATGGCTCGGTGCTTATGGTTCCGATTTCTTCCCCTCATCCGGTAACTCCTGGAGCTTTCCGCGGGGCACCTATGGTGCTTCGGTTTACCAAAAGCCGGCTACGATGCTCAACACCCTTGAGCGAATCATTGGCCAAAATACGATGGATGAGATCTTTAAAAGATATTATGCCGAATGGGCCTTCCGGCACCCGGCAACTCTCGATTTCGTCCAGGTGGCCAACCGCGTGACCGCCGAAATCCACGGTGAAACCTTTGGACCCGACCTGAACTGGTTCTTCGACCAGTTCCTTTTCGGCACCGCCACGGTTGATTACGGCGTCAGGTCGGTAGCCTCACGCCCCGAAACGGGGAAGGCAGGACTGTTCGACCGGGAAGGCAAAAGAAGTTTCCGGGAGCCTCAGTCCGTCCCTGGCCTCTTTCGGTCAAACGTCCAGCTTGAGCGGAACGGCGACGGCATTATTCCGGTTGAGATCCTCGTGACCTTCAGCGATGGGGAGCAGATCCTCGAACGCTGGGACGGGCGGGAGCGAACGAAAGACCTGATCTATACCCGGAGTTCCAAGGTGGTTTCGGCTATCATCGATCCCGAACGGAAGATCCTTCTGGATCAAAACCTCCTGAATAACAGCTACACCCTAACCCCAAAGAAGGCGTTTGCCTGGAAATGGGCCTCCAGGTTCCTCTTCTTTATCCAAAACCTAATCCATTCCCTCACTTTCTTCATATAATGTCCTGACAATGAAAGCTTTAAATTTCTTCACCAATGGATACTGCAGGACGGCCGGGTCCATCCGGATGGTTTTTTTCGTCTATACCGCCTACCTGTTGGCGGGCCTCCTGCTGGCCATCCCTTTCCTGGCCCTGGCACGGACTGCCGCGGGCAACAGCCTTTTACCCGAAGAACTGATGAAGGGGTTCGATGCCACCGCCCTGCGTGAGCTCCTGGCTTCCGGCGGACACTCTTTTCTTTATTTTGTCAAAGGGCTGGTTCCCTTGATGATAGCTTTCCTGCTCCTGCAGGTTTACCTGGCAGGCGGAATGATCGGGTGGGTTTCGAACCCACGCGGCCGGTTCCGGGTCAGGATATTCATTCTTGATTCTAACCGATACTTTTTCAGGTTCTTGAAGCTAACAATCTGGGTACTGGCCTGGCAGGCGGTTATCGCCCTGGTGATCTGGCTGGCCTGGCTGATTCTGACCGGCAGCCGTGATCTGGTCACCGACCGCACGCTGGTGCACTCGTTTGCCATTGCGGCACTGGTGCATCTGCTGTGCCTCCTCTTCATCCTGATGGCAGCCGACCTGGCGCGGTCGTCCCTCTACCTTCAGGATTCACGAAAGTCGCTCAAGGCCCTCTGGCAATCGATCCGGCTGTTGATCAGGCGATTTTCAGCAACCTACCCGCTCACCCTGCTCCTGATCCTGGCGCCGGGTTTGTTGGTCATCCTGTTCTACTGGTTCCGTTCGAACATTACTGCCGGCAACGCCTGGATACTCCTCGGCGTGGTGCTTATTCAGCAGCTCTTCGTCCTGGCCAGGGTCTTTCTCCGGACCTGGCGGCTGGCCTCCTCTTTCGCCTGTCGCGCCCATTATCAATAAAAATTGGCTCAGCAGCAGTCCGCTTCCATTAATAAATCCGAAATTCGCAGGAAATAATCAGCAAACGAAATCAATTAGATTCCCAATGAGAAAATTCAGATTACCCCTGGCCATACTGTTGGTTTTCAGTATGTTTTCAGTGAATGCCGAAGCCGGCAAGATTAAGCTTGCGTATGACTTGAAAGCAGGCGACCAATTCAAATTGGAAGCGGTCCAGCAGCAGACCACCGAACAGGAGGTGATGGGCCAGGTTCAGGGGATGTCGTCTGAGCTGACCGCCCAGTATGATTTCCGGGTGGTCAAGGTTGACAAGGAGGGTAAAATGACCCTGGAGGTCCTTCTTTCCCGGTTTGCTTTTTCGGCCAGGAATCCAATGATGGAGATGGATTTCGATTCGGCCGGAGATAAGGAGACTCCTGAGCTTGCCCGCCCGTTCCTGTTGGTCCTGAATCAGGTTTATACCTTTAACCTTGAGCCTGTTGGAACGGTTTCCGGACTGGTAGGCCCGGAAGGCCTGGAAGAAAGGGTCGGGGAGGCGATGAAGTCAATGGATATGATGGAAGCCCAGGTGCTGGCGGGAATGGCCGGTGTCTTT
>JAWOHI010000076.1:0-6920 GCA_046485255.1 Bacteroidales bacterium | reverse complement strand
CCATAACCCCACTCCGCCGTCAACACATCAATGCTCCGGAGCACCGCCTCCAGGTTGTCAAAAGGCTCACCCATACCCATATACACCACGTTCGTGAGTTTTTCGCGCTCAGGCAAGCTGTGGATCTGGTTGAGGATCTCCCCCGGCGTGAGCTGCGCCTGAAAACCCTGCCTGCCAGTCATACAGAAAAGGCACCCCATCTTGCAACCTACCTGCGACGAGACACACAGCGTGGCCCGCTCCTCGTCGGGAATGTAGGCCGCTTCTACGTAGCGCCGGGGCCCCGACAGGTACAGGTACTTCTTGGTCCCGTCGACCGACTCCTGCACTTTCACCGGCTCCGAAAGGCCCAGCTCAAAGCGCTCCTTCAAAGCCTCCCGCGTCTTCGCCGGCAAATTCGTCATCCCGTCGATCGACCCGATCCGCTTCTTATAAAGCCAATCAGCCACCTGCCCCGCCGCATACCCCGGCAAACCCAACTCCGCAGCAATGCCCTCAATCTCCTGTAAACTCTTCCCAAATAAACTATCCATGACTCATTTGCAATTCGCATCACTTTGCGGCCGTCTGCCGTCTGCGGTCCGCCGTCCTAAAAATAGATCTCCGACACAATCCCCGTAAACGCCACCCCCTTCGATATCAGCAACTCCCGGGTCTCCACCACCATCTCGGCACTTCCGCAAAGATAGTATAAAGGTTCCGGCGGCAACTCAGGCAACTGCCTGATATAATCAGTGATCCGCCCGTGAAACACCCCATCGCCACCACAACGCGAGCAGCAACGGATGTACCGATCACCCAAAACCGGCGCCAGCTCATCACGATAATAAAACCACTCCGGATGGCGCCCCCCGTGGATCAGTGTCTTGTTCCGGTTCTGCCCCGACCGGAACATCGATATGAACGGGGCGATGCCGGTACCCGCAGCAATCCACCAGGCCGGCCCGTCCGTCCCGGTGAAACGGCCAAACGGCCTGGATGCAAACAACTCATCACCGGGCTTCAGCCCCGCCATCAGCGGGGTCAGTTGGCCGTCACCGACCACGTTGAAAAGAATCTGGACGCGGGGGTCTCTCTCCCCGCTGGCTATCGAATAGAGCCGCGGATTGCCCTCCTCCTCCCAGGCAAGTCGGATGATCTGCCCCGCCTCAAAGTCAAAAAATCGCTCAAATTCAAGAAGATAAACACCTTCCGATATCTCCTCCAGGCTGCTCACCACCACCCGGTGCAACTGTTCATTGGTTGGTTTCACGATCGATCAGATTGATTAACTGAGGCTCATACAAACATAACGGTTAAATTGTTCCGCGCTAAACAAGGTCATCATCAAGGCTTTTGTTAAAAAAACTTAATTGAGCATTCGACCTTGCACGCCCAGCCTCCTTTTCCCTAAATTTGAACAACCTGTACTAAAACCCAAAACGACAAACAGATGATTAAAAAGATTTTTGCCTTCCTGCCCCTGCTCGTATTGGTGGCTCTACCCCTCCAATCACAGCCAGCCGGCAGGCAACCACTGACATCGGGCCCCGAACGGATCAAACTGTACCAGCGCCAGCTGGCCCTCGAAAGCCAGTCTGAATTCCGCAACCTCCACTGGCAGCTCATCGGCCCCACCAATATCAGCGGCCGGTGCACCGATGTCGAGGCGGTCAGGCCCAAAGGGGAAAACTATACCATCTGGGTTGCTTCCGCTTCCGGTGGTGTCTGGAAAACAGATAATGAAGGAGTTACGTGGACATCCGTCTTCGACAAGCAGGTGACTACCGATATCGGCGACATCGCCATCGATCCCTCCAATCCGGATATCGTATGGGTGGGCACCGGCGAGGCCAACATCTTCCGGAGCTCAATGGCCGGTTGCGGCATCTATAAGACAACAGACGGAGGCAAGACCTGGAAAAATATGGGTCTCGAGGATACCCACACCATCGCCCGGATCCTCATCCATCCGAAAAATAGCCGCATCATCTACGTGGCTGCCGGGGGCCGCGAGTGGACCACCAACCCCGAACGCGGCGTTTATAAAAGCGTGGACGCTGGTGCGACCTGGGAAAAGATCCTCTATGTCAACGATATGACCGGAGCTTACGACCTCGTGATGGATCCGTCCAATCCCGACATACTCTATGCCGCCACCTGGCAGCGGATCCGCGAACGGTGGAACGACCCGCGCACCAAGGCCGACTATTCCGGCAGCGGCATCTGGAAAAGCACCGACGGAGGCAAATCGTGGGCCCCGATCAACCAGGGACTCCCCGAAGCAAATAAGCGGGGAAGGATCGGAATCGACATCGCCCTTTCAAACCCCAACGTGCTGTACGCTTTCCTCGATAATTACGAAACAGCCTACCAGGCCAATCCGGGCGATCTGGATGCCTACGGGCGGCAAAAACAGGACATCATCAAGGGTGCCACCCTCTACCGCTCCGACGACCGCGGGGCGAGCTGGACCCAGGTGAGCGGCCTCACCGACCGCACCAAACGCTTTATGGAGGGCCACTCCGGAACCTACGGATGGGTGTTCGGTCAAGTCAGGGTGGACCCGACCGATGAAAACACGGTGTACACCCTCGGGCTCTACCTGAACAAATCAACCGACGGCGGTCGTAATTTCGAACGGGAAACCCGAATCCATATGGACCACCACGGCCTCTGGATCGACCCGGAGAATCCCGCCTACCTGCTCAGCGCCAACGACGGAGGGGTCAACGTGAGCTATGACGGGGGCAAGAACTGGAAACATTACGTGGATATCCCTGTCGTTCAGTTCTATAATATCGGATTCAGCCACACCGACCCGTTCCACGTCTATGGATCGGTCCAGGACCACTTCAGCTTCCGCGGACTAGTCGACCTGAGCCGTGGCCGCGACGCCCTGCGGCCGGTTGAGTGGGAAAGCGCCCCGGGAGGCGAAGGCTGTACCCACGTGGTCGACCCCCGCGATCCAAACGTGCTCTATTCGGCCCAGTTCTACGGAAACCTCAACCGAAGCGTGCTGCGTCAAGGGCGCTGGAATACACGTAACATCCAGCCCAAAACAGCCGAAGGAGAGCCGGTCCTGAGAGGAGAATGGGTGGCCCCTTTCATCCTCTCCCCGCATAATCCCGATGTGGTCTACCACGGAATGCAATACGTGTTCCGGTCGAACGATCGCGGCAGCACCTGGGAGAAAATCAGCCCCGACCTCACCCATAATAACCCTGATAAACAGGGAGATATTTCCTACCAAACCATCACGTCAATCTCCGAATCCCCCATTATGGCCGGACTGATCTACGCGGGAACCGACGATGGCCGCCTCCACGTAACACGAGATGGCGGGCAATCCTGGACCGAAATCGGCCTGTCGCTGGCCCCCGACCGGTGGATCAGCCGCGTCATAGCCTCCCAATACGTGATGGGGCGGGTCTATGTGACCCAAAACGGCAAGCGAAACGACGATTTTCAGGTCTATATCTGGAAATCGGATGACTACGGCCAAACCTGGCAGGACATCGGGGGGAACATCCCCCTCGGGCCGGTCAACGTGATACGGGAGGACCCATTTAACCCCTCCCTGATATACACCGGCACCGATATCGGGGTATATGCCAGCCGGAACCAGGGCACCGCCTGGCAGCCGGTAGGCGACCTGCCTTCCACGTATGTCCACGACCTGGTGATCCATCCGGTGACCAATATGATGATCATCGCCACCCACGGCCGTGGAATGCTCGTGCTGGATGCCAACCCAATCAACCGCAAATAAGTCAGCCAACACCCGAAACAAACCCTAACTTCTTAAAAACCAATCTAAATGAAAAAGCTCAATCATTTTCTTACCGCCACAATATTGGCCGGGTTCCTGGCTCTTGCCCCGGCCCTATTGGCCCAGTCGGCCAAACAGCCCCTGCTCACCGGCCAGGAGAGGCTCGAGAAGTTCAACCTGATCCGTGAGATGAAGGCCTCATCCCAGTTCGGCGAACTGAATTGGCAGTTCGTCGGGCCCACCAACATCAGCGGGCGCTGCACCGATGTGGCTGTCGTTCAGCCCAAAGGAAAGAACTATACGATATACGTCGGCACCGCCTCGGGCGGGGTTTGGAAAACCGAAAACGAAGGCATCTCCTGGGCACCGGTGTTCGACCGGGAGGTCTCGGCCTCCATCGGCGACATCGCCCTGGATCCGCAAAACCCGGATGTGCTCTGGGTCGGGACCGGCGAAGCCAATATCTTCCGTAGCTCCCAATCCGGGTGCGGCATATACCGTACCGCCGACGGAGGGGCAACCTGGGAGCACAAGGGACTGGAAAACACCTTCACCATCGCACGCATCCGGATCCACCCGAAAAACCCGAATATCGTCTATGTAGCAGCTTCGGGCCACGAATGGACCGATAACCCCGATCGCGGGGTGTACAAAACGATTGATGGCGGAAAGACTTGGGAGAAAGTACTTTATATCGACGAAAAGACCGGGGCCATCGACCTGGTGATGGATCCATCCGATCCCAACACCCTCTACGCCGCCACCTGGCAAAGGATCCGCAAGAAGTGGAACGACCCTCGCAACGAGCCCGGCTATGAAGGCAGCGGAATCTGGAAAACCACCAATGGTGGCAGGAGCTGGGAACAGATCAACACCGGCCTTCCGGAGGCCCGGTTCAGGGGCCGCATCGGAATCGACATCGCAGCCTCAAACCCGAAAGTGCTCTACGCGCTGGTCGACAATTATGAGATCGCCCGCCAGTACGACGATACCGGTGAGACAGACTCCTACGGCCGGCCCAGGGGCGGCGTCATCAAGGGGGCAACAGTTTACCGGACCGCCAACAAGGGAAAAACCTGGACCCGCGTCAGCGGACAGACACCCGAAATGGTTCGCTATATGGAGAGCCACTCAGCAACCTACGGATGGGTTTTCGGGCAGGTCACGGTCGATCCTACCGATGAAAACACGGTGTACACGATGGGGTTGAGGCTAAACGTATCCAACGATGGCGGCAAGACCTTCCGGAGGCTCGACGGAATGCACGCCGATCACCACGGACTATGGGTCGACCCGGCCAATCCCTCCTACCTGGTGAACTGCAACGATGGCGGCATCGTCATTTCCTATGACAGAGGCATAAACTGGATGCAGAATACCGACAACCTACCCGCCGTGCAGTTCTTCACGATCAACTACGATATGGGCGAGCCGTTCAAAGTTTACGGGTCAGTCCAGGATCACGGAAGTTACAGCGGCGTCATCGACCTCTCCCGCGGGCGCGACCGAATCCCTGCCGTCCGCTTTAGCAGCGCGCCGGGCGGCGAGGGCAGCAACCACGCCATAGACCCGCGCGACCCCAGCCTCGTCTATTCAGCCGGATTCTATGGATCGCTCAGTCGTGCCAATCTGGCCACCGGTGAGCGAAAGAATATCCTCCCCCGCATGTTTGAGTCCGATCCGCCCCTGCGCGGCCAATGGCTGGCACCGTTTATCCTTTCCGAACACAATCCTGATATCGTGTACCACGGAATGCAATACCTTTTCCAATCACGCGATCAGGGCAACACCTGGAAACGGATCAGCCCCGACCTCTCCTGGAACGACCCCGGCAAGATGGGCGACATCCAGTACCAAACCCTGTTCACCATCTCCGAATCCCCCCTCTATTTTGGCCTGGTCTATGCCGGAACGGATGATGGCAGGCTCCACCTTACCCGCGACGGTGGTGCCACCTGGAGCGAACTTACCCCCCGGCTGGCCCCTGGTAAATGGATCAGCCGCGTAGTGGCTTCCAAATACCGGATGGGCCGCGTCTATGTGACCCAAAACGGCAAAAGGGAGGACGACTTCCAGGTTTACGTTTGGAAATCGGATGATTACGGCAAGACTTTCCAGGATATCTCCGCCAATATTCCGCTCGGACCCGTTAACGTGATCCGCGAAGATCCGTTCAACGAACAGATCCTATACCTCGGAACCGATACCGGGGTGTACGTCACAACCAACGGAGGGGAGTCGTGGGAAGTACTCGGCGACCTGCCGACGGTTTACGTCCACGACCTGATCGTTCACCCGCGGGATAACATCATCGTCATCGGAACCCACGGCCGCGGGGCCTGGGCACTCGATGCCAATGGAATCAACAAGGCAAACGAAAGAAGGCGGTTCTTAAGGGAGTAGCAGCCCCGGCAGGGAAGCAGCCGGCTAGCCCTCCACGCGATGCCAGGTCTGCTTCCGGCCGATCGGGCCGATGGAGCCACGTACCGTCAGGGTTTTGGGATCTTCAAGCCAGACCTTGACATCATAGAACTTCCCGTTGCCCGGGTCCAGAATCCCTTTTTTGCCCTTCCAGACACCGTCCGACTGGGTAAGGCCATTAATGATGATCATACCCCGGATCTTTTGATCCTTCAGGGCGCCGGTGCACTTATCACAGGTCCCGTAGGAAGGGGTCACGCCATCGTCATCCCAGGTCTCCAGGATCTTGCCGTAAAGCTTCCCGCCTGATGTCCAGACCTGCACAATGGATTTCTGCAGGTTCGTCTCATCATCAATGGTGCGCCATTTCCCGGTCACATCCTGTCCAAAAACCTGTCCGCCAATGAAAAGCAGGGCGGCAGCCAAAATTCCGGTGAGCTGTAACTTTTTCATATCGATTGGGTTTGTAGGAAATTAATGGATCGAAGTAAATAAAAAAAACAATACAACCACCTCCCCGTCCGGCCGGCCATCCCGAATGACCGGGAATTCCCTATTTTTGACATCGTGCAAGGTGCTAAACTCTTCTTTCCGATGATGGTGCTGCTGGCGGTGGCCTCCTGCAAGCCATTGAACCAGGGCCAGTCCTCCTCCCGACAGGAAGCCGGCCCCGGCAGGATCGCCTTTTGTACCCTGATGGCCAGTGGAGTAGCCGGGAACATACAGGAAATACGGCTGGAGGAATTGC
>JAWOHI010000323.1:0-6141 GCA_046485255.1 Bacteroidales bacterium | reverse complement strand
CTCCTTCATTGAACAGGGGCCGTTTGGCCTTTTCCCCCATGACCTGGTGCGGGAGTTGCTGGAGGCGGAACTGCGCTGGCGCAATCTGTCCCGCTTCCGCGAGCTGCCCCGCCTCCTGCCGAATCGCCCATAAAGACGATGTCCGACGGATCGATGGTACGACGGAGATGGTCATAAACCGACATCAGGTCGTTCATTTGGGCCGGATAGATGTTTTCGGGTGATTTCCGGTACAGGACCACCAGGATCTCCGACCCGCTCAATTCGCACATTCGCCCCAGCATCTGCCAGTGAAAGCGAACCGGGCCGGAAATGAAGGCTCCGCCGTGCAGGTAGATGATTTTTCGGTTATTGGACTTAAGTGGCGGAGCCAGCGTGTAGGTCATCACCCCATCGATGACCTGGTGTTTCAGCAAGCAATCTCCCAGCAGCCTGACCGAAGGCTCTGCCACGTCAAACATCCTCATTCGTTTGACTTTGCTTTTTTCCCGGTTGAAAAGCAAGCGGGCAGTTTTAGCCAGGAGCCCGATGGTATACAGCAGGAGTATATTGAAAAATTTCTTCATTTCATTCATTAAGTCGCTAAAGGTAGGTTAATTGCACCGGTATCCACCCGGCATTTGAAAACAAACCGTTAACTTTAACCGTCAATCATATGGTTTTAATATGAACAGGCTGATTGTTTTCCTGCTTCTTTTGATGAGCGTCACCCTGGCTGCGGCCCAGAGCCGCACGGCCTCGGGCGTGGCCTCCCAGAGGATGACCCGGGAGGAGCGTAAGGCGGCAAGGGCGATGGAAGAGGAGAAGAGGGCCCGGGAGGTGGCTGCTTTATTGAACGACACCCTTTTTGTCCTGGAGGCTGATCGCTTATCTGGTAAGGATGGTATGGCCACGGTGGTTAACCCGGGACTCAACTTCATCGCCCTGTCCAAGGGAAGGATGGTGATCCAGACTGGCTCCGACCTGGAGTTCGGGCCTAACGGGTTGGGAGGGACCACCATCACCGGGCGGCTCACCTCCTTTGCCACGGAAACAAACAAGAAAGGGTACACCCGGATCAAGGGGAATTTCCAGGGCAGTACCGCCCGCAATTACCGCCTCGATCTGAGCATCTCACCGTCGGGAAATGCCGTAGGCCGCATCACCGACATCAAGGGCGATTACCTCGAATACCGCGGTAGGATCAAGTCGGTGGAGGATGCCAGGGTGTTTGAGGGGGTGACGGTTTTTTAAACCTGTCAGGTTTCTAAAAACCTGACAGGTTTAAGCTCTCAGTTACTTTATCGTAATTCGGTTCCTCAGATACCTCCGTCACCTGCTGGGTGTAGATGATCCGGCCGTCGGCATCGGCCACGATGACTGATCGCGAAAGCAGGAAGGCCAGCGGGCCGTCGGTCATCATCAGGTTATAATCCCGTCCAAACGCTCCTGTTTCGTAATCAGAGAGGGTGATGGCGTTCTCAATCCCTTCCGCGCCGCAGAACCGTGCCTGGGCGAAGGGCAGGTCGCGGGAGATGCAGAGCACCTTGGTGTTCTCGAGGCCGGCGGCCATTTTGTTGAAAGCCCTCACAGAGGCGGCGCAGGTGCCGGTGTCGAGGCTTGGAAAAATGTTCAAAACCAACCGGTTGCCGCTGAATTCCTTCAGGTTGACTCTCGAAAAATTGTTGCTTACAAGAGTAAAATCCTTCAATTGGGAGCCCACTGGAGGAAGACCTCCAAGGGTGTGCACGGGGTTTCCTTTAATTGTGATCGTTGCCATTTATTGTCTTTGGTTATGGAACAAATGTAGCCTGATTTCCGTAATTATAACCGGAAGACCAAAAGCGAGGTTTAAAGATGAAAGAAGAACGATTACAGGGTAAATCCGTGGAGACGATCCTGATCGCGGTGGATTACGACCCTTCAGCCCAGAAGGTTGCCGAAACCGGCTACCATCTCGCCCAGGCGATGAATGCCAGGGTGGTTATCCTGCACGCGATTACCGACACCATCGGGTACTATTCGAGAGGCTATTCGTCGATCATGGGGTTCACCGGCTATGCCAACAACGACCTGTGGAACCTGGGGTCGATGGAGGACCTGACGGCTGCATCCCGTGAGTATCTTGACAAGATCCGGATTCACCTGGGCGACCCGGCGATTGAGACGGTCATTGAGACCGGTGACCCGTCGGATGCCATTCTGAAGGTGGCTGACCGGTCAAATGCCGATATCATCGTGATGGGGTCGCACAGCCGCCGCGGACTGGAAAAGATCCTGATGGGGAGCGTGGCCGGGCAGGTGCTGCACCGCACCGTGGTACCGGTGTTCATCATACCGGTAAGGAAGGTCTGACCGACATTTTGGCGGCCGTCAGGATGGCAGGCCGAACGGCATCAAATTTGATGCGTGCGCTGAAAATAATCAATTGACTAATGACAGGATACTGGATCATATTTGGTGCGTTCATGCTGTTGAGCATGATCATTGGCGGAGTGCTGAAATCGAAATTTGCCAACTATTCCAAGATCGGGCTTGGGTTTAACAACCTGATTGGCAAGGAGGTGGCTGAGAAGATGCTTCGTGAGCACGGAGTGACGGGGGTGCAGGTGGTATCGGTTCCCGGCCGATTGTCGGATCACTACAACCCACTGAACCGCACGGTCAACCTCAGCCCGGACGTATATAACGGCCGGAGTATTGCCGCTGCCGCGGTGGCTGCCCACGAGTGCGGGCACGCCATCCAGCACGCCACCAAGTATGCGTGGCTGAACTTCCGCTCGGCCCTTGTCCCGGTTCAGAACATCAGCGCCAAGGTATTGAATGCCATCTTTATCGGTATGTTCCTCGGCGTGTTTGCCGTCAAGGGCCTTTTCTCCCTCGATACCGCCCTGATGGTGATAATAGCCGCCTACGCCGTCTTCACGCTGATCGCCTTCGTGACGCTCCCGGTTGAGATCAATGCCAGCCGTCGGGCCCTCGCCTGGCTGGAAGGTTCGGGCGTCACTACCGAACGCACGCACGATAAAGCTAAAGATGCACTGCGTTGGGCAGCCTACACCTATGTGGTCGCCGCCCTCTCGTCGCTGGCCTCGTTGCTCTATTTCGTGGCGATGCTGGCGGGAAGGCGCAGCTAAGTCCTAACGGCCTAAGTATCCGGCGTCCAGCATCCAGGACTCAATCCTGGCCTCGGGCTCCGGATCCTCGTGATCCAGGTAGCTTTCATCGAGCATCCACGGCTCAATAAGGCACTCAGGTTCCGGATCATCAACCGGAATCGGGAGGGATAGGCCTGCCGGAACTTCCGGTACCGGTTCGGAACCGGTCTTTTTGATATCAATGGCGGTCAGCACCATCAACTGGGCATAAAGGAGTACGACTGCCCCGGCGATCTTGAAAGACATTCTCATCGTTTTCATCGTGATCAGTTTTGTTTTTTGGATTATTCATTCATCCATTTATGCCCCGAAGGGAAGAAGGTCACCTTTTCGGAAATTCTTTTTGTAACTTTATGATTATTATGAAGATGGTGTAATTGTCACCCGCCTGGGGTGACCTTTGCCGCGGTTGTTCATCAATAGATGATCATGGATGATAATCGGGTTATAGAAGAGATTCGAGCCGGCAACCGAGAGGCGCTGGAAAACATTTACACCATGTACCGGAAAGGTTTCATACAATGGACGGTGAATACCTGGAGGATTACCCAGGACGAGGCGGTCGACCTTTACCAGCAATCCATTCTTGCGATGTATGAGAATATTGCTTCGGGCCGGCTCGCCAGCATCAGTGGTACCATCCGGACCTACCTGTTTGCCATCGGTAAAAACAAGGTCCACGAACTGCAGCGGTACCACGGCAGAATCCTATTGTCGGAGGATCCCTGGACCGGAGCCCGGGAAGAGGATCCGGGTGCCGATCCGGGCAACCGGGAGCGGTTGATTGCCTTGTCAAGGGCCTGCCTGGATAAGTTGGGCGAACCGTGCAGGGAAATCCTGGAATCCTTTTATTACTGTAGGAAAAGCTTGGACCAGATCGCCAGGTCGATGGGGTACAAGAATGAGCAAACGGCCAAGAATCAAAAATACAAATGCCTCCTTCGGCTCCGTGAACTATTCGTTGCCGAGGTGTCAAAACAGGGAATTGCTTATGAATGAACGGTTTAACGATATGGAATGGATTGACAGGTACCTTTCGGGTGACCTGGATCCGGGGGAGCTGGATGAATTTGAGCGCAGGATGCGTCAAGATAAAGCGTTCCGGGCGCTGGTTTCCGACCTGAAGGTGATTTCAGAGGGCATCCGGGCATCGGCAAGGGATTCCCTGTTACAGGACCTAATGTGTTGGGAGGAGAAATACGCCAAACGCTCCGGGCTGGAACTGCAGGTTCGCCGAAACAACCTCCGCCGCGTGGCCTGGGTCACTATGGCTGCCGCAGCCAGTCTGGCTCTCCTTTTTTATGTCGGCATCATCCGTCCCTCCGGGGAGGAGCGCCTGATCCAATCCATCTACCGGGAGTACTCCCTGGCACCGGAGAATGTGAGTGTCCTGTCATACCGCTCCGGACGGGCGGTAGAAGAGGATTACCACCGGGCTTTCGAGGCTTATGACCTGGGTAAATACCGGAAGGCTGCATCCCTTTTCTCCGCACTGGAGGACCAGAGCGATACGGTTCTGTTTTACCTGGGGAGCTCCCTGATGGAAATCAGGCAGTACAGCCGGGCGGCAGACTGTTTCAGGCAGGTCTTGAGCAAGGGGGGGTACCAGATCGACCAGTCACGCTGGCAGCTGGCCCTGGCCTTGATAAAGGCCGGCGACCTGGAAGGGTCTCGGGAAATCCTGTTGATGCTGACGAATTATCCGAACTATTTCCGCGAGAAATCGTTGGAAATCCTGAAAAAAACGAAAACCATTCACCCATAAAACCATTGCACGATGTCTAACCTGGAATTAGCAAGGCTATTGGCCGAG
Source organism: Bacteroidales bacterium (assembly GCA_046485255.1). Taxonomy (GTDB): domain Bacteria; phylum Bacteroidota; class Bacteroidia; order Bacteroidales; family UBA12481; genus UBA12481. The sequence goes on along the minus strand of JAWOHI010000323.1, from coordinate 1,191 downwards.
CACAACCAAAACCTGATCAAATGGACGGAAGACGTTACCGAGCACTATCCCGCCCAGGAGGCTTCAGGCGGAACCTCAACGGGGACCGAGCACTTTACGAAGGGAACCGACCCCAAGCCGACACCGATCCCGATTCCCCCGCCTATTAATATTGATGACCTTGAGAAGCTCTTGAAGATCCTGAAGGAGTTTGGCCGCCGGTTGGACAGGCTTCCTGATGGGAGCTCGGCCAGGTAGCCGCTACCAATCGCCAATGACGATGGGCGATCCCCAGAAGAGGGGATGGGCTGCATAAGGGCCGGCCTGGGCGATGTAACTAAGCTTGGCCTGCTGCAATGCCTGACCGGGTGGGGCGCCCTTGCGTAGCGACCTGTAAAAATTGTCCATAATGCTGACTGTCTGCTTGTCGGGGATCGGCCAGAGGGTCGAAACCAGGCTTTGACATCCTGCAATGGCAAATGCACGGGCGATACTGTAGATGCCTTCACCCTGAAACAGCTGTCCAGCCCCCGTTTCACAGGAACTGAGCACCACCAGGCGCGCATTCAGGCTGAGCGCCCACAACTCCTCCTGCATCAGGTAACCATCATCCGGATCATTCGCCTTTCGCCTGAAAAACAGCAAGGTGGAGTCATTATCAGCCTGCCCTGCCTGTCCGTGCAGGGCCAGATGGATCAGGCCGTACCGGGGTCCGTACTTTTTGAAGGATGATTCCGTAGCTGACCCGTTCCTGAGAAAACGCCCGGGGTAGGAGTTCCGGATGGCCACCAGTTCCCGGTTGGCCCACTGCAGGCCGGATGGACCAGCGGTGCCAGGCTTCCCCCGTCCGAAACTCAGGGCCAGCACCCGGTCTGGGAATTTGGCCCTGGCCACCCGTTCACGGATTCCGATCATCCTTGAGGAGAACTCATACGTTACCGGAAACCTGGTGAGCAGATATTCAGGCGTTGCATAATTTACGAAGCCGGTGTTGGTGGGGTTGCAGATCAGGGCATCGAAGGGTATGCTGCATAGGGATCCATCCGGCACCAGGATGAGGCGGGCCGGCTTGTCTCCCGGAAACACGTTTGGTCCTCCTGATGACGTGCTCAGGCTGTCCAGTGCCGGCTTCAGCAGTCTGCTGTACAGAGCGCCGGCGGAAACCAAGTAGCGGTTGAAGCCGGCGATATCCTGGGGATCTCCCCGGCCGGT
>JAWOHI010000312.1:0-10238 GCA_046485255.1 Bacteroidales bacterium | reverse complement strand
CATACCAGTGACGGAACAGCTCCATAAAAACCCACTGGGTCCAGTGGTAATAGCCCGGATCACAGGTCCTCACCTCCCTCGACCAGTCGTAGGAGAAGCCGAGCTTGTCGAGCTGTTCTCGATAGCGGCGGATATTCCGGTCCGTGGTGACCGCGGGGTGCTGGCCCGTCTGGATGGCATATTGCTCGGCCGGTAGTCCGAATGCGTCGTAACCCATCGGGTGGAGCACGTTGTATCCGTTAAGCCGTTTGTACCACGAGTAAATGTCGGAGGCGATGTACCCCAGCGGATGCCCCACGTGCAGCCCGGCCCCGGAGGGGTAGGGGAACATGTCAAGCACATAGAATTTGGGCTTGGCGGGGTCAATCCCGACCTCGAAGGTTCCTGACTTTTTCCAGTAAGCGTGCCAGCGCGCCTCAATTTCCTTAAAGTTGTAATCCATTATGATCTCCGTGGTGGCTTGATGGGCCGGGAAAATTTCTGGCGAATGTATAAAAACCCCTGTTTTTATGAAAATGTTATACCTTTGCTGAGCTTTAATAATTTGAAGAGAATATGACATTATCATTGGTAATTGCCGGATTTCTTGGCGGAAATGAATGGATCATCATTGTTCTTGCCATTGTGCTCCTTTTTGGTGGAAAGAAGATTCCCGAGTTAATGCGCGGTTTAGGAAAGGGCATCCGGGAATTCAAGAACTCTTCCAGGGGGATTGAGGACGAAACCCCCAAGGTTAAAGAAGGGGACAAGAAAGAGGAGTAGGGCTCGGCCTGCCGTAACTCTGGTCCCTAAACCGATTCCCCGTTAGCAGTGGACAGGAAAAAGCTTAAGAGCAAGGATGCGAACGACCTGACTTTTCTCGAACACCTGGAGGTGCTTCGTGGTCATTTGTTGCGTTCGCTCGCCTCGATCGGTGTTTTCGCCATTGTGGCTTTCCTGTTGAAGGATATCATTTTTGACCATATCCTGCTGGCACCCAAGAGTGCTGATTTTTGGACCAACCAGTTTTTCTGCAAGGCCGGAGCTCTGCTGAACACCGACAAACTCTGTCTCAACTCCGGCGACCTGGAATTGATCAACATTGATCTCTCCGGGCAGTTCCGTATTCACCTGAGCATTGCCTTTTATGGAGGATTGGTCCTGGCAGCTCCTTACATCTTCTTCGAGATTTACCGGTTCATCCTTCCGGCTCTCAAGGAAAAAGAGCGCAAGTATTCCAGGGGGATGGTTTTCTATACTTCGGGCCTTTTCATGATCGGGGTTCTCTTTGGGTATTTCCTGATCATTCCGCTGACCATCAATTTTCTGGGAGGGTACAGTGTCAGCGGCCAGGTTGAGAACCAGATCAACCTGAAATCCTATATCAGCACGGTGACCTCACTGATCTTTTCCACCGGCCTGGTCTTCGAGTTGCCCATCTTCGTCTATTTCCTGAGTAAGGTTGGGCTGATCACGCCAGCCTTTATGAGGCGTTACCGCAAACACGCCATCGTGGTCATCCTGGTATTGTCGGGCATCATCACTCCTCCGGATGTGTTCAGCCAGATGCTGATCACCATTCCGATGTACCTGTTGTATGAGGTTTCGATCTTCATTTCGGCCCGGATCGAGCGGCAGCGAAATGAGCGGGAGGAACGCGAAGAGGCGGAAGCGAGGATGTAAAAAAAAAGAAGCTGCCCGACCGGACAGCTTCTCTCAATCACTTATTGTTGACGGATTCAGTATTTGGTATCCACCACTTTCTTCCTTGAAGAGTAGTTCACTTTGAGTGCCTCGGCTTTCCGTAATTCCGTCTTGATGTCCGTAATGATCCCCATCTTGGTTTTTTCATCAGCCTTGAGTGAGACGGTCATCTTTGGACGGTCGGCCTCATCGCGTTTCTCCCATTCACCGGCGATGAATCCACGTATGTCGCTGAGGGCTGCGAATTTGTCATCCAGCTGGATCTTTGAATCGGTTCCATACCGTGCTTGGTATTCCAGGCGGGGGGCTCCGACATAAATATTGGTAACCAGCGATTTCTTCTCCAGTTTTATGATTTCCGTTGCTTCGGGAAGCCGGTAACTTACGTTGACGGTTGTTTCGCGCAGCGTGGTAGAAACCATGAAGAAGAACAGGAGCGTGAACACAATATCGGGCAGGGAGGAGGTTGCGATACTCGGGGTGCCTTTCGTTTTACCTTTTCGATCGAATCTTGACATTGTTTTGGCCTCCAATTATTTGATTTCCTGAGGCTCTGCCTCGGATATTGCGGTTGGGATCACTTTTCTGACGGCCTCCTGCCTGGCTTCATCCAGCTTGTTGAATTTCATTCCAAAATAGGCGGCGGCGAATTCGTCCCTCAGTTCATTGAATCCTTTAACCAGTTCGTTCTGGACCTGCATATAGGCCCCATAGTCGGTCCCGCGGTCATTTTGAAGCGACACGATTCCTTTTGATTGGGGCACAATCCCGGGAATTCCCTCCACCTCCTTGAACTCTTTCTCGGAGAGGTGCTGATCATCCTTCGGATTGGTGATGAACTCCTTGAGGCGGTCCTTGATGTCGGATATGTGGGCATATTCCCCATTGATACCCAGGTCATTGTTCTTATTGATCGAGACGATGAAGGTGTTCCTTTTATTGATTTTTGGAGCCTCAACATCCTCGACCCATTGCGGCAAGACCCGATAGATCCCGCTATCAACGTCCATCGTGGTTGAAACGATGAAGAAGATCAGCAGGATGAATGCCACATCGGCCATGGAAGAACCGTTGATTTCCGGAGTTTTTTGCCTTTTCCTTGCCATAGTGTTTGTGTTTCAATCAGATATCCAGGAGAACCCTGGTCAGGGGTTCTCCTGGGATTCTGATAATATTATTTAAACAACTTGCTTACTGAAGAGTACAACAGAGCCAGGACAGAAACGGCCAGCAGGGCATAAACAGAGAATATGACCATGTCGGTGAATTTGAGCCTGGAAGGGATGTTGTCAGGTCCGGTGTAGCCGGCTATTTCCATAATATCGCCACTGCCAAGCTGGTAGGCGATGAAGAAAATGACGCCCAGGATGAGGACCGAGATCAGGGTTTTCAGGCCGCGTTTGGGATTCGAGATCATCCCGATCAGCGGGATCCCAACGGCTGCAACCACGGCTATTCCAAGGAGGATGTAGACCCAGATCATCATGATGTCCATCATTGATCCGAAGTCGGCCATCTGTTTCGCGATGGAGTCGTCGGGGTTGACGTTTCTGTTGCTGAGGTAGAAAAGTACGATCAGCACGACACATACGGCCATCAGCAGGTAGAAGAAATACTGACCGATGCGGACTAGAGTGTTTTGCTTCATGATCAATATCTCTTAACTATTTTTTGGCGAGGTTGAAACGGATCATCATATCCATAAAGGAGATGGAGGAGTCTTCCATGTCGTTGGTCACGGAATCGATTTTCGACACGCAGTAGTTGTAAAGCAGCTGGAGAACAACGGCGACCATCAGACCGAATACGGTGGTCAGAAGGGCGACCTTGATACCGGCGGCTACGAGGGTTGGGGAGATTTCACCGGCTTTCTGGATGGAGTCGAAAGCCTGGATCATCCCGATAACCGTACCCATAAACCCAAGCATCGGCGCGATGGCGATGAAAAGGCCCACCCAGGTCAGTCCTTTTTCAAGGAGACCCATTTGGACGCTACCGTAGGCGATAATTGATTTTTCAACCATATCGAGTCCTTCGTGATGGCGTTCCAGGCCCTGGTAGAAGATGCTGGCCAACGGTCCGCGGGTATCGCGGCAAACGTCCTTGGCTGCTTCAACACCACCTTCTTCAAGAGCTTTTTCGATGCGGGTGAGGAGTTTGCCGGAATTGGTGGTAGCCAGTGAGAGGTAGATGATCCTTTCAATGGCAACAGCCAGACCCATAATCAAACAGAGGGCGATGATGCCCATAAAACCGGCACCCCCTTCAATGAATTTTTCCTTGAGGACCTGGTGCCTGGTCCTGTCTTCTTCAACCGGAGCAACCGCTTCAGTGATGGTTTCGGCGACAGTTTCAGGAGGGGTGGCGACCACCGAGGTGTCGGCCGGTGAGGTCGGCTCTTCCTGAGCCTGAAGGACCAAAGATGACGCTCCGAATGCAAGCATCCCGAAAATAGCTATTAAAGCAAGTTTTTTCATGGTGTTAGATCGATTTGTTAATACTGATTTCCGTGTTTGTTTTAAAAATTAATTTGTGCGGAGAAAGAGGGATTCGAACCCTCGATCCCATTTCACATGGGATACACGCTTTCCAGGCGTGCGCCTTAGACCACTCGGCCATCTCTCCAAAACGGCCGAAAATTACAAAAAAAATTCAATTCAATCATTTAAAATGTTATTTCACCGCTGATTGTTTTCATCAGTGAATCAGCGATCCTCTCCCGTTTTTCCTCGTTTCCGAGCACGAACATCAGTTTGGTCAGGGCCGCTTCGGTGGTTAAATCTCGACCATTGATCACTCCGGCTTCGTGAAGGAGTCGGCTCGTTTCATATTTGCCCGGATCAACGCTTCCCGCCGGGCACTGGGTGATGTTCAGGATGGCCAGCCCCCGGTTCACGGCCTCCCGGATGGTGGAAAGGAACCAGTTGGAAGTGGGGGCGTTTCCGGTGCCGAAGGTTTCAAGGAGCACCCCCCTGAGTCCTGGGGCCTCCAGAACACTCTTGACCACTTCGGGCCTTATTCCCGGAAAAATCTTGAGCAGCCCCACCCGGTCGTCGAGCCTGGTATTGACCACCAATGCCCGGTCGGTGACGGGGTAGCGGATGGCGTGGTAATTATAATGGATATGGATCCCCGATTCAGCCAGGGGCGGATAGTTCTCCGACACGAAGGCATTGAAGTATTCCGCGTTGTGCTTGGTGGTCCGGTTTCCCCTGAAGAGCTTGTTCTGAAAAAAGATGCAAACCTCAGGAACCATCGCCTGGCCCTGATGTTTCTCGGCAGCAATCTCAATGGCCGTTAGCAGGTTCTCCTTGCCATCCGTCCTGAGGGTGCCGATCGGCAGCTGTGACCCGGTAAAAATGACCGGTTTGTTCAGGTTCTGAAGCATATAACTCAAGGCCGATGCGCTGTAGCACATCGTATCGGTTCCGTGCAATACCACAAAACCATCATATTGGCCATATTTTTCACCAATCAGACTGGCGAGCCGCACCCAGAATTGGGGCGTGATGTTGGAGGAGTCCTCGGGAGGAGAGAAGGTGTACGTGTGCAGGTCAAGGTCGAACTTCTTCAGCTCCGGCAGCTGCCGTGAGATCTCTCCGAAATCGACGGGCACCAGGGCCTGGGTGAGTGGCTCGTTGATCATCCCGATGGTTCCGCCGGTGTAGATGATCAGGATGGAGGTTCTTTCAGACACGGAAAAGAGTTTTAGCGTTCTCACTGGTCAGTTCGGCAATATGCCCGGCTGTCGTACCGTAGATCCGGGCGACCTGCCCGGCGATGAGAGGAAGGTAGGCCGGCTCGTTTCGCTTGCCCCGGTGCGGCACGGGTGCCAGGTAGGGGGAGTCGGTCTCCAAAACGAGGTGTGTGGGATCGATGTCGGGCAGGACCTGGTCGAGCCCGCCGTTTTTAAAGGTGGATACCCCGCCGATTCCCAGGTGAAAACCGAGGTCGATGACCGCCCGGGCATCCTCGACAGAACCTGTAAAGCAGTGAAATACTCCCTTCAGCCCCGACAAGCCCGATTGGCGGATCACTTCGATTGTTTCCCTTAAGCTGTCCCGCACGTGGATCACCACCGGAAGTTGCCGGCTGGAGGCCCATCCCAGCTGGACGCGGAAAGCTTCCTTCTGCTGCTCGATCCAGGTTTTATCCCAATAGAGATCGAGGCCTGTCTCCCCGATGCCGTAATATACGCCTTCATTGAGCCAATTTTCGACCAGGGCCAGCTCCTTTTCAAAGCCGGCGTCGACCGAGGTAGGGTGTAGCCCCATTAACGGGAAGCAGTTTTCGGGCCACCGGCAGGCGGTTTCCCGGAGGGCGGTAACGGTCGTGCTATCCACGTTGGGCAGGACCATCCGGGTCACCCCGGCTTCCAGGGCCCTGCCAATCACCGCCTCCCGGTCGGGGTCGAATTCAGGAAGGAACAGGTGGCAATGGGTATCCGTGAATTCCATCATATTTAATCAGGAATGCAAAGATAACAAAAGCCTTCCAAAGGGGAGCCATCCCGGATTCCGGGTCAGGACTCGTTCAGCGTATAATAGTTCCCTGGAAGGGCACAGATGGCTTGCTTGAATTCCAGGTTGAGCAGGACCGCGGCCATTTTCTGGACGGGGATTCCGGTCGACCGGCCAATCTGGTCGACCGATGCCGGCCCCTCCTGAAGGGCATCCACGACTGCTTTCTCTTCCGGGTCAAGTTCGGTGAAGAGGACCCTCTGGCGCACCTCCCGGCCCTGGACCGGGGGGCTCCAGCCGAGCAGGTATTGGATATCCTCCACGGTTTCGGCCAGGGAAGCCTGACTGGTACGTATCAGGTGGTTGCACCCTTTCGACATCAGGTCGTCGGGCCTGCCGGGCACCGCAAATACGTCGCGGTTGTAGGAGTTGGCCATTTCGGCCGTGACGATGGCACCTCCCTTGACACCCGATTCAATGACCAGCGTGGCTTCCGACAATCCGGCGATAATCCGGTTTCTCCGTATGAAATTGCGCGGATCGGGCTGGTTGTTGCTGAAGAAATCGCTCAGGAGAGCGCCCTGCCCGGTTATCCGGTTGGAAATGCTGCGATGGACGGCCGGGTAGAGGGTGTGAAAACCGTGACCCAGGACGGCAATGGTTTTCAGGCCTGCATTGAGGGCTGCCAGGTGGGCCTGGACATCGATGCCATATGCCAACCCGCTGATTATTACGGTTGAAGGATTTTTCAAGGCAAGCTCCTGGACAAACTCCCTGGTGACGCGTTGTCCCCTTGCAGTGGGATTGCGTGTTCCGATGATGCTCAGGTAGCGGCACTCTTCACCGGGCATTTCGCCCTTGATGAAGAGCAGGATGGGGGCATCGGGGCACTGAACCAGCTGCCGGGGGTAGTCGGGATCGAACAGAAAGCGGCAGTCGACCCGCTCTTTTTCCATAAACCGGATCTCCTCCTCGGCACGCCCCAGGAGGTTATGTTTCAAGATCCTCTCGGCCAGCTGGTTGCCAACCCCAGGGATCGAAAGGAGGTCGCGCCGCTTGAGCCGGAAGATGGACGCGGGGTCCCCCGCCCGGGCCATCAGGCTCCTGGCCACGGCGGCCCCGACGCCCGGGATCAATCCGAGGAGCAACTTGGGCAACAGGTTATTTGCATCCATATTGATAGGATAGATGCAACAACCGGGTCGAAAAGGAATAATTTCAGAGGGCCGGGTTGATTTTTTTCTTCTCGAGCCGTTTTCGTGCAATCTCCAACAGGTGGCCCCGCTGCCCAGCATTGAGGTTGGGAGCGGAGGCCGACACTTCGGCAAGCCTTCTGTACTGTGCGGCCGCTTCGGTATTGCGGCCGGCGTCAAGGAGGATCATCAGGCGATGGAAGTGGTAGATCAGGTTATTGGGGTAGGATCTGATCAACCGGTCGGCCGTATCGAGAGCCTCATCGAACTTCTTCTCCAGCTGGTAGTTGATCTTCATCATATAATACATTGCCTCGTTCCGGATCAGGAGGTTGGACATAGCGGAACACCTCACCAGCAGGTCGTAGCCCACCTTCTTGTTGCTTTTCGGTGCCAGGGCAAAAAAGGGGATGAAAACCGGATACTCCGTCATCGTGGCGGAGGCGAAATAGTGCCACAGGCCTGCCACCAGCATAAACTTGTCGTACCGGTCGTGTTGGCCGAGGATCGCCTCGAGGTATTTCATCGTTGAGCTGAGGTTGAGGATGCCCTTGAAGTACTTTTCATTGTAGATGTCAAGCCGGGTAAGGTAGGCATAGGCGTGGACCATCGTGAAGAGTTCATCCTGCGACATTCGCTCGATTGGAGTAGCTTTCTGTCTGTCGATCAGGCCTTTCAGTGTCTCTTCCATCTCCCTGTCATACTCCCTGGTCTCATCCCCCGAAATGAGCCACCACCAGAGCAGGTTGGCCCGGGTCAGCTCAAGCAGGTTCCTGCCGAACTTCTGCTTGTCGATGGCATTCAGCTGTCTTTCAGCCTCTTTCAAGTCATATTGGTACATCGATTCAAACACCTCCAGGATCACCGGCGGGTCGGAAGAGATCCTTGTCTGACCCGGCAAGATGTTGGCCGACAGGAGGAAGATGGCAATCAAGATCGTGCGAGGGGTAACCATTGGATTGAAAGGGGGTTTTCAGGCCGGATCAACTCAGTCTGATTCGATAATCCCGAGAATTCGGTTGAAAGCATCGTTGCGGTTTTCGGCCCGCCTGATCCTGGCGAAATCGGCCGCACGCTGGAAACCACCCTGATAGTAGCGCTGGAACCAGGGCAGTGCGGTAATGAGGGCGTCGAGCGGGGAGGTGACCGATGCGAGCAGGAAGCCGAGCGCCACCAAAGATCCGGTCAGGAGGAGGGAGTTGATGCCCGCCATTGGCTGACCGGTGTAAAACTGGCCGGCCCCCGGCACGAACACGCTGAGCCACGATGCCAGCCTTGGATCGGGGCGATGGATCAGCCTGCGGTTGTTGAGCAGCGCCTTAATCTGGTCGCGATCGGCTTGATTGTCAGGGATTTTTTCAAAAAAGGATGCCGACTGGTCAAAATTTTCCAAACCAAACCAGGTCATTCCCAGGTAGAAATTCCGCTTATCCTCCATCGCGGGATCGGCCTGCTCATCGAGGCTCAGCAGCTCGATCAATGCAAAGTCATAGTTTCGGCTCCGCAGGTAACAGGCGGCTTTTTGCAGGAGGGCCTCCGTTTTCAGGCTGTCGTCTTCCAGCGAGAAATAGCTGTGGTCGTAAAACTCGAGGGCCTTGTCGAGGTCGCCGCGGGCATAGAAGCAATCGGCAATTCGCAACAGTACGGCGGGGTCGGTGGCAGGTCTGGAAAAGAAGGCAATGCGCTGATAAACAGCCAGGGCCTGATCGTTTTGCCCCTCCTCAAACAGGGCATCGGCGAAGGCACGCGACTCGCTCATTCCCTGACTGAATCCGGCCGGCGCCAGCAGCAGGCTAATAAGTATAAAGCAGATTTTCAGCCTCATGGCGGATGCGGTGTATTTGCCGTTCATTATATTCCCTGGCGGATTTCCAGGAGCCGAACAGGTTGGCCGTATAGAACCCGGCCGCCAGCGTGCCGAAAATCCAGCCCGTGACGCTCTGGATGCCGTCTTTGGAGAACCCGCGGTAGGACTGCCAGACATTCGTGCCGACGAACACCAGGGAGAAGAGGCCGTCTTTCCAGTTGTCGGAGTATACTTTCCCCAAACCGGGAAGGAGTGCCGACAGGGCCACGGCGCCGGCCGGGCTCTTGTAACGGATGGCCTCCGTGCTGAGGAGAAGGTCCCTCAGTTTCGGGTTAGTGCCGGGAGCCAGCAGGCTTGCGGGATCCGGATGGAATTTCCTGTTGGTCCAGGATCCTTCGATGAGATAGGCTCCGACACGGTAATCCGACCGTTCATCCTCGGTTAGCCCGGGAGAGCGACTGAGCACTGACCGGAAAGTGTTGAAATCATTCAGTTGCAGGGTCAGTTGGATTGCTTCGCGGGCGAGGTCGCCGGGCAGGGCCCCGCCCGGATTCCATTGATTGAGCTTAAGCCAGGCGGCCTGGGGATCGCCGGAGAGCCGGTAGGAGCGGACCAGGTTGATGCGGGCGGCCGAATCGGACGGACTAAGGAACAGCACGCGCTCCCACTCGCCGACAGCCAGCTGGTATTGGCGGGTGAGCATCAGGTAGCGGGCAAACTGCCTGGAGTGGTCGAGGTCGTAAAGGTTCTGGCTCAACGCCACCGGTGCGATAAGCATCAGGACGGCCAGGGCCAGCAGGGGCTTACTGCCTGATTTTCCTGACCGGGTCATAGAATCGTCGGGACGGTTGGTGAATCGCATATTTTTCAGGGCTGATGCCATTGCAGCGGGTCAGGCGGTCGATGGCGTCGAGTATCCCCAACAGGCCGTTGGCCTTGATGGTTTCCACGGCGTACAGCGAACAGCTGGGGTAAAAGGTGCATCTCATCGCATCCTGGGACGAGACGAAGGTTTTGTAAAAGGCAAATCCGGTGGAAAGGATCAGCCTGAACTCATTCGATGGATCGATCTTAACCGAGTATTCGGGCGTTGAT
>JAWOHI010000242.1:0-3007 GCA_046485255.1 Bacteroidales bacterium | reverse complement strand
CGACTTTCAGGCTTCCCTGATCGTCTGGATATTTGCGATGCGCCTCCTGATGGTGGTCACTTCGATGCTGTCCTACTGGATCAATCAGACCTATAATAATAACAAGTATGGCCGCTCCCGCGAGTTCAACTTTGAAAACCCGCTCTCCTCGCTGATCTGGATCACCTCCATCATCTCCATAATGATGACCTACCTTGCCAGCTGGCTCCTGCTGGGCAATTCACTGGGCGAGGGGCTCTGGTGGAAACTGGCCACGATCATCAGCTGCGGAACGATGGCCGCCGCACTCATCCCGGAACTGACCAAGGCCTTCACCAGCTCCAAGTCAAGGCACGTCAGGGAGATCGTTAACGCCTCCAGGGAAGGAGGCGCTTCGCTCAACATCCTCTCAGGCCTGGTGGCGGGCAACTTCTCCGCCTTCTGGAAAGGCCTCGTCATAATGGGCCTGATGCTCATCGCTTTCATCATCTCAACAATGCAGCTGGACTCCCTGATGAACCACCCCAGCATCTTCGCCTTCGGCCTCGTGGCCTTCGGATTCCTCGGAATGGGACCCGTCACCATCGCGGTCGACAGCTACGGGCCGGTCACGGATAACGCCCAGTCAGTGTTCGAACTCTCACAAATCGAATCCCAACCAGGCATTTCCGAGGAGATCCGGAAAGATTTCGGCTTCACTCCCAATTTTGAAGAGGGGAAGCATTATCTCGAAGCCAACGATTCTGCCGGTAATACCTTTAAGGCCACAGCCAAACCGGTCCTGATCGGAACGGCGGTGATTGGAGCTACTACGATGATCTTCAGTATCATCCTGTTGCTTGAACAGGCAGGAATGCTTCAGATCAGCCTTACCGATGCACCGGTCATCCTCGGATTCATAGCCGGCGGGGCCGTCATCTACTGGTTCACCGGAGCTTCCATCCAGGCCGTGACAACCGGTGCCTTCCGCGCGGTGGAGTTCATCAAGCAACACATCAACCTCGACAAGGAGAAAGCCGATATCGAAGACTCCAAGGCAGTGGTCAAGATCTGCACCATTTACGCCCAGAAAGGGATGTGGAACATCTTCTTCGTGCTCTTCAGCCTGACCCTCGCCTTCGCCTTCTTCAACCCCAACTTCTTCGTCGCATACCTGATCTCCATCGCCGTCTTCGGGCTCTTCCAGGCGATGTATATGGCAAACGCCGGTGGGGCCTGGGATAATGCCAAAAAAGTGGTGGAGGTCGACCTCAAGGAGAAGGGAACCCTGCTCCACGAAGCCTGCGTAGTGGGCGATACGGTTGGCGACCCCTACAAGGATACCTCCTCCGTCGCGCTCAACCCGATCATCAAGTTCTCCACCCTGTTCGGATTGCTGGCAGCCGAGATCGCCATCAAGATGTTCAAGAACGCCGAAGAACAGGGCGCAATGAACTACGCACCGATCATTGGGGGAGCCTTCCTGATCATCGGGCTGATCTTCGTCTACCGGTCATTCTACAATATGAGGATCAAGGCTTGATATCAGCCTGAAGGGCCAATGCGTGCCCGTCAAACACGGCATAACTGAAGTGGCTGACCCAATCTCCCAGGATGATCAGCCGCGTCCGTTCATTCAGCGGATAATCCACCGGGGTATGCCTGTGGCCAAAGATCAGGTAGTCGAAGTTTTTGTCAATCAAATATTTGCGGGCGTGCCGGACGATGGGCTCACCCTCCGCCCGGAAGGGCTCCTCGCCGTGCCGTACCCGGCTCCGCCTCGACCAGCCGTGGGCCAGCCAAAGGGCAAAATTGGGATGCAGGCGGGCAAAAGCCCACTGAAGGTTCCGGTTGGTGAAGATCCTCTTGATCACGCGAAAGGCGTGATCCGAGTCATCCAGTCCGTCTCCGTGGGCAAGGAAAAACCTTTTCCCGGCCAGATCAACAACAGCCGGCTCCCGGTAAATGGTCATCCCGATCTCCGATGGGAGGTAATCGTAAATCCAAATGTCGTGATTGCCGGTAAAATAGTGTAGCCGGATCCCCGAATCGGCCAGCTCCGCTAGCTTGCCCAAGAAGCGGATGAATCCCTTGGGAACCACCCGTTTATATTCAAACCAGAAGTCAAAGATGTCGCCCAGGAAATAGATGTCGGAAGCTTCCGCCCGAATCTCCTCCAGAAAGGCCGTCAACCGCTTTTCCCGCTCAAGGCTGGTTCGGGGGTCCGGCGCACCAAGGTGGGCATCCGACAGGAAAAATATTTTCCGGGTGGCGCTCAATGCTACTGGAAGATTTCTTGAAGCCTCGCCTCCAGGGCAGCCCCCCTGAGATTGCGGTCGATGATGATCCCGTCGGGGTCGATCAGGAAATTGGCCGGAATGGATTGCACCCCATACTGCTGGGCCACCGGCGAGTTCCAGAACAGCAGGTCGCTGACGTGCGTCCAGCCCAGTTTGTCCGCCTGGATGGCATCCAGCCACTCCTGCCGGTTCCGGTCGAGCGAGACGGCATAGATCTCGAATCCCTTGCTCCTGAATTGGTTATAGGCCTTTACGATGTTGGGGTTCTCCCTTCTGCAGGGGGCACACCAGGCGGCCCAGAAGTCGAGCAGTACATATTTTCCCTTCAGGGAGGAGAGGTTAACCACCTTCCCGTCGGGATCTGAAAGGCTGATCTCCGGGGCAGGCTTGCCGTTGCCGACCATCTCCTCGATCTTTCGGGCAGCCTCGATCTGCGGCCTCACCGACTCGACAAATTCGTGGAGGTTCCTCACCAGCGCGGAAGTGGGGAATCGAGCTGTCAGCTCCTTGTCCACCAGCTCAAACAGGTCAAAATCTTTCCCGGCATCCAGCACCGACTGGCGCAGGATCTGGTGCGACAGGGCCAACAGTGAGGCCGGCTCCGTGGAATTCCTTTTGATAAAGGAGCGTACGAACTCACGCTGGCCACTCAAGACCCTGGCTACCTCATCTTCCATCCACTGCTCCAGCAGCGGGGTGGCCCCCTGTGCCGACTGCTCCTCAAAGATGCGCCCAATGGAGTCCATCTG
>JAWOHI010000208.1:0-6238 GCA_046485255.1 Bacteroidales bacterium | reverse complement strand
CAATCCCCTCCAGTACTATTTTGTCGACGAAGACCTGAACCGGATGTACCGTGACGAAAAACAAAATGCCCAGCTGGCCCTGCTGTTCAGCCTGCTGGCCATCCTGATCGGTACTTTGGGATTGTTCGGGATGACCTCCTACACCCTTGCCCAGCGTACCCGTGAAATCGGCATCCGCCGGACCATGGGGGCCTCCGTTGCCAATATCTACCTGATGATATCCCGTGAAACCTCGGTCCTCGTGGGTATTGCCACATTGATAGCCTGGTCGGTGGTCTACATTTTCCTTGACAAATGGCTGGATAACTTCCAGTATAAGATCGGGTTGAGCCCGATTGATTTCCTGGCCGGTTTTCTCATCGCCTTCCTCATTGCATTTTTGACCATCAGCTACCGGACCCTGAAGGCAGCCAATGCCACTCCGTCCGTATCGCTGAAATACGAATGATCACTGAGCGGTTTCGCAGATAACGATAGGAAAATATATGGCCCTGATCTGTAATAATATCCGGGCAGATTAGTCTTAAACTTAAACTAAAACCATCCGTCAAGATGTTTCGAAATCTATTGAAAACCGCTTGGAGAAACATTCGTAAAAGTTTCTTATACAGCCTGTTGAATGTCCTGGGATTAAGCCTGGCCATCACCGGCGCCCTGTTTCTGATCATCTACGTGACCGATGAAATGAGCTACGACCGCTACCACGACAAGGCCGGCCGCATCTACCGGGTTCAATCGCATATTAAAGAAACGGATGATGAGTTCACCTGGATCTATGCGCAAATACCCTTTGCAACACAGGTCGTTACGGATTATCCGGATGTGGAGGGGGCCTGCCGGTTCATCAATTTCAACCGGGCGCTGTTCAAATATGAAGGCCGTGAATTCATCGAAGAGGACTTCTATTACGCCGATACCACGGTTTTCGACATTTTCACCTACCGGTTCATTTACGGTAATCCAGCAACCGCGCTCAGCCGCCCCGACGACTTGGTCCTGACGGAAACGGTAGCCAGGAAATATTTCGGCAAGGAGAATCCACTGGGCAAGGCCCTCGTTTCGGGTGAAAGGTCGTATAACATAACCGGGGTGATCCGGGATGTCCCGGACAACAGCCATTTCCGTTTCGACGCCCTGGTTTCCCGCCTGAGCCTGCCTCAGGAAATGGGTACCTGGGGTAACTTTGGAGTCTTCACCTACCTGCTTTTCCCCGAAAATGTCAATGTGGCGGATTTTGAGGTCAAACTCCAGGAAATGTATGCCAAGTATATGGCCCCGATTTTCGAAAGCATTGGGATTTCGATCAGGTATGAACTGATGCCCATCCGGAGGATCCATCTCTATTCCGATAATGCGGGCGAACCGGAGCCGACCGGAAGCATCATGTATGTGTACATTTTCGGGTTGGTAGCCTTCATCCTGATCCTGATCGCGGCCCTGAATTACATGAACCTGGCCACGGCCCGTTCGGCCAGGCGGGCCAGGGAGGTGGGGCTCCGGAAAGTGGTCGGGTCGGGGCGCGGGGCGCTCGTTGCGCAATTCCTGACCGAGTCGGTTACCCTGACGGTCCTGTCGCTGCTGATCAGTTGCCTGCTCCTGATCCTTTTGCTGCCCGCCTTCAACCACCTGTCGGGAAAGGGTTTCGATGTATCGATCCTGTGGGGGCCCTCCGTGCTGGTCAGCCTTGTCGGACTGGTCCTGCTGATCGGGATCCTCGGCGGCAGCTACCCGGCCTTTTATCTGTCAGGTTTCTCGCCGGCCCACGTCATGAAATCTGAATCGGGATCAACCAAATCCGGAGCTTTGCTGCGCAAAATCTTGGTGGTTGTCCAGTTCAGCATCTCTATTGCGATGATCGTCTGCACGATGATCGTATATGTCCAGTTGAATCACCTCCGGCATATGGACCAGGGGTTCAAGATGGATAACGTGATCTGCCTCACGTTACCGGATGGTGAACGGCCCACGCAATTCACTTTATTGAAACACAACCTGCTGAAAAGCAGCGATATAGTTAAAGCGGGCGCCACCAATACCCGGATCGGGGAAGGTTCAGGAAAGGTGGTCATGAACATCGAAACCTCGGAGGGAATGGCCCGAAGGGGCGTGAATTTTACGGTTGTCGACCACGATTTCATCAATGCGCTGGGCATTGAAATGGCTGCAGGGCGGAATTTCAGCGAGGATATGCCATCCGATACCCTACTCGGCGTCATCGTCAATGAGGCGCTGGCAACCCGTATGGGCTGGACAGAGCCTTTGGGCAAGAAAGTGGAGCTCGGGGATGCCAACACCCTCAGGGCGGAAGTCGTCGGTGTAATGAAAGATTACCAGCAGACCGGCATGTACAACCAGGTCGAGTCCCTGCTGATGATCTACCGGATCAACCTGAACCTCCTTTACGTGAAGCTTGGGGATGATACCGGGAAAGCACTTGAATTTGTGGAGACATCCTGGACCGATGTTTTCCCCGGCCAGCCGTTCACCTATGACTTTCTGAATGAGCGGTTTGAACAGCAGTTCGCGGCCGACCGGAACCGGGGAACGGTATTTACCTTGTTTACGGTCCTGGCCATTTTCATTGCTTGTCTCGGACTGTTCGGACTGGCTTCCTTCACCATGGAAAAGCGGACGCGGGAGATCGGCATCCGCAAGGTGCTGGGGGCATCCGAAGGCAGGATCATCGGTCTTGTTTCAAGGGAATTCTTCGTTCTGATCCTGGTCTCGATGGCTATAGCCCTGCCGGTTTCCTGGTACTTCATGAATAATTGGCTGGAAAACTATGTTTACAGGGCTACTCCGGGGTTTCTGGTCTTTCTGGTTCCCGTCCTCTTCAGTTTCGTGCTGACTGCGCTGACGATCAGTTTTCATGCCATAAAAGCAGCCTCCACCAATCCGGTGGAGGCCATCAATGTAAGCCGCTAGCCGCAGCAGGGATCAGAGGGTGATCTCCCTGCCCAGGTAAACTTCCAGGATCTTGGACCGGAGCAGCAATTCGTATCTGGACTGAAGCCGGTTGGTCTCCGCCTGGAGAAGCTGGTTGCCCGAAACCCTCAGGTCGATGGCGGTAACCAGCCCGGCCTCAAACTGCTGCTTCACCAGGTCATAGGCTTCGCTGGCGCTGCTTGCCGCTGATTCGGCGGCTGAAAGCCTGGCAATGGCTGTGCGGGCCTGCGTGGCGGCCTGCTGGATCTCCTCCTTCATCGTTTTCTGCTCCTGCTCCAGCGCCAGCCTTGAATCCAGAACATTGACCCTGGCCTGTGAGATCATCCGCTGTGTCTGGGTCGCATACCTGGTTGATATGGGAATGTTGAGGTTCACGCTGGCCCTCATATAATTATTGTCAAATAACTGTTGTTGGTAGGAATAAATGGCCTCCGGATCCAAAGGGTTGACACCGAGCTCCGAGTACCTGGAGTACACCAATCCTCCCAGGGATAGGGATGGCAGCGTGGCACCCCTGGCCAGGTTCAGTGAAGCCTCATTGGCCAGAACCCGGCTTTGGGCAGCCAATATCCTTGGCTGGTTGCTTCTCGCATACTCGAAGATCGATTCAGCCGATGGAAGGGAAAACTGGTCCAATTGCACGGCATCGGGTGTTTTTACCCGGATCTGCCCATCCCCTTCGATGTTAAGCAGTTGCCTCATAGTCAGACAGGCCATTTCAAGCTCCCCCTGACGGGTAACCAGGTCCAGCTGGTCCTGCGCCTCCTGCGATTTGATCGTCAGGACTTCGCTCCTGGCAATCCGGCCGGTGCTGAAAAACTCTTCCGCCTGGAAGATCAGGTGCTGGCTGACCTTCAGCTTCTCCTCCGCCACTTTGACCATCTCCTCCGATAACAGGATCTGCAGGTAGGCTGTGACAACCATAAGCGTGACCTGGGTTTCCAAAGCCTGAGTCTGCTGCTCCGCAGTCCTGAGGTTCATCTTGGCCTGCTGGATCAGGTAGTGCCCCTGCATTCCTTCAAAAAGGGGCAACCGTGCCTGTAGGCCGAGGTTCCCATCCTGATAAGTGGTGTTGATATAGCTGTAATCCTCATAGTTTACCGTCTTACCCGAATTGAGATTATGGGCAAACCAGCCGCTGACATTTGGAAGAATGCTTGCCCTGGCTGAATGCAAGTCGGATTTCCCGGCATTTTCCTGCAGGATCTGCCTCATTACCTGAATATTATTAACCCTGGCCGTAGCAATGCACTCCTCGAGCGTCCAGATCCTGCCGGCCCCAGGGTTCCGGACATCCTGGGCGCCGCAAACCGTCGATAGTCCGGTCGCCAGGAGGATCATGAAAATCCGGGATAAGGCCACCGTTAAGGAAGCCGGGACATTTTTCATCATGGGAAAGCTTAATTGATTCCGTTAACTATCTGACCATCAAATAATTTAATGATCTTCTTCGCGTGTGCGGCATCCGTGTTGGAATGGGTGACAATCACAATGCTGGTCCCTTCCGAATTGAGCCGTCCGAGCAGATCCATTACCTCCAGTCCGTTGGCCGAATCCAGGTTGCCTGTCGGCTCGTCGGCCAGGATCAGCTTCGGATTGCCGACCACCGCGCGGCAGATGGCCACGCGCTGCTGCTGCCCCCCTGACAGCTGCTGCGGAAAATGCTTCTTCCTGTGGATGATGTTCATTTTTTCCATCACACTGTTTACCATTTCTTTACGCTTGGCAGCCGGTATCTTCTGATAAAGAAGAGGCAACTCGATGTTTTCAAACACGGTCAGTTCATCAATCAGGTTGAAACTCTGAAATACGAACCCGATATTGTTTTTCCGCAGGTTTGTCCGCATCCGTTCGTTGTATCCGGCTACATCCTCGCCATTGAAAAAGAATTTCCCGCCACTTGGGTTGTCCAGGAGCCCGAGAATATTCAGCAAGGTGGACTTGCCGCATCCCGAGGGCCCCATAATGGCTACAAATTCACCCTGGCCGATCTCAAGGTTCACCTTGTTCAGCGCAGTCGTTTCAACCTCATCGGTTCTGAAAACCTTTACTAAGTCAACTGTCTTGATCATGATGGTATGTTTTATGGTCACTTCAAAATTAACTTGTCGTTATCCCCGAATGTCGAATAAGAGGAATTGATCACCTTCTCACCCGGCTCAAGCCCTTCCAATATCTCGTAATACCTGGGATTCTCCCTTCCGGTCCTGATGCTCCTCTTCACGGCAAACTGCCCGGAGGGATCAACCACATAGATCCATTGGCCGCCTGTAGTCGAGAAGAATCCACCTTTCGGGATCTGGATCCTGACCTCCGGCTGGCCCAGTTCGATATTGATCCGGTAGGTTTGGCCGGCACGGATGTTCTCAGGCTTTTCCCCGGTAAATACGAGGTCCACCTGGAACTGGCCGTTCCTGACCTCAGGATACACCTTGGTTATAACCAGTTCAAAGACCCTGTCATTCCGGTCCAGGGTGGCAGGCAGGTCCTTCCGGATCCTGTCGATCCAATGCTGGTCGACCAGGGCGGCAATCTTGAAATCATCCAGCACATTGACCTGGCCAAGACGGAATCCGCTGGTAACCGTCTGGCCGATCTCGGCATTCAGGGCTCCGAGCTGACCGGATACGGGAGCCTTGATCCGGAGGCTTTCCAGTTTTTCCCTGACCAGGCTGAGGTTCTCCCTCATGCGGTCCAGTGCATCCTCCAGGTTGACCACCTGGGTGGCCCGGAAGATGGAGTCCTGGCGAGCCCGCTCCTTATATAGATTGATCGTCTGGTCGGCCAGCTCATAGTTTTCCTTGCTGAGCAGGTATTCCTGTTCGGATATCAGCCCTTTCTGATGCAATCCCGAGTTGTTCCGGTAATCCCGGTTCAGACGGATCAGGTCATATTCCAACTGGATGATCTGGCGGCGAATCTCAATTTTTTGCTGTTCCATGGAGATCTTGGTATCCCGCAGCCGGTTCTCCTGCTCGGCGAGGCTGGCCTGGTTGGTCAGTATCCTGAGGTTCAGGTCAGGATTGCTGAGGACAAGGATCATATATTGAGCCATTGGGAATTTCCTCCTGTTTTATTCCTTTGATAATTCTTCTTTCAGACGGGCAAGTTCATCATCGGCAGCTTTTTTGTTTTCAATCTCAGTAAATGGATCACCCTGCTGTTCATCCAAACCGGATACTTCAAAAGCTGCATCTGCCTGGGCCTCTTTTTCAGCAATTTTTCTTTCCATTTTATCCATTTTTGCAAATGCGCCACTGCTGTCAAGATCTCCCATTGCTTTAGAAACTTC
>JAWOHI010000071.1:0-4015 GCA_046485255.1 Bacteroidales bacterium | reverse complement strand
TATTCACGATCTCGCCCCCCCGAGCCCCCGTGCCCCCGTGCCCCTGTGCCCTCTTCAACACCCCAATCACCCAATCAAAATCGGCCGAATGCCGGTATTGTACATCGTAGGCATCCGCGATCGAGCGATGAACGATGATGGCCTGGTGGCAGACCAGCATTCCTTTCCGGAAACTTTTCCAGGTGAGCTGTTGCGGTGGCCGAAGGCGGCGGAGGCCGATCTCGCGGTAGGAGGGATCGACAATCATCGTATCGCCGTAATAGATGACGGCCGACGGCAGATGGCGGACGGCGGAAGGTGGACTGAAGAGCTGGGAGAGCGTGTCGGGGGTGTAGATCAGGTCGCCGGCGTTTAAAAACCAGACAAAATCGCCCGTGGCGGCATCGAGGCCTTTGTTCATCGCATCATAGATGCCCTGGTCGGGTTCGCTGATCCAGAAAGCGATTTGATTTTCGTAGCGGTGGATTATGTCGAGGGTACCGTCGGTCGATCCGCCGTCGATGATGAGGTATTCGATATTCGGGTACAGCTGGTCCATCACGCTGCGGATGGTTGGCTCCAGAGTGGAGGCTCCGTTAAAGACGACGGTGATGACCGATACGACCGGAAGTTCCGGGTGGTAAGGTCTTGAGGACTCGTTGAGCCGGGTTCCGCCCGACAGTCGCTGGCTCATAGCATCGGTTTGGACGGGAAATTACGTATTTTCGCATAAAAGAGCGATATGTTCCACGGCTTATTGCGGTTTCAGAGGTGGGTCGAGTCCCTTTACCAGGCTTTTATAAGCTTGCTTCGGGTGGCTCTACGGTGCCGTTTCCGGTCCGATCTGAACGGGATGAAGGAGGAGTCGGAGGAGCTGTTCATACTGGCCAACGGACCCTCGCTACGGGCGGATCTGGACGAGTATGGCGACCGGCTGGCCGGGAAGACGGTGATGTGCGTCAACCAGTTTGTGCTGAGCGATGCCTTTGAACGGATCAGGCCGGCTCATTATATCTTTCTGGATATCGGATTTTTTCGTGAAGCCACGATACCCCGGGTAGCTGAAGTCCGGGAGCGCGTGCTGACCGCCCTCGCCGAAAAGAGCAGCTGGCCGATGACGATCTATGCTCCGGCCGAGGGGCGCAAAAGCCGTTTTTGCCAAACCCTGGCCCACGCCGGCATCCCGGTAACGTTCCGTTTCTTCAACCGGACGGTGGTGGATGGCTGGAAACCTTTGCGCCACCTGCTCTACCGCTGCCAGGCCGGCATGCCGCCACCACAAAACGTCCTCATAGGGGCGCTGATGGTGGCCATCGGGATCGGTTTCAAGCGGATCATCATCCTGGGGGCCGACCACACCTGGCACCAGGGTTTGGAGGTGGGGATGGATGGTATCCTGCAATCCGCAGAAAATCACTTCTATGACCAAAAACCCTGGAAAGTGGCGGTTCACCATCCGGAAACCCTGCACCGGGCTAAGGTGCACGACTATTTCTTCAATCTTTACCGGACTTTCAGAAGTTACCACCTGATCCGGGAATATGCCGATTCCCGCGGCGTCGAGATCATCAATGCCAGCCGGGTGAGCTTTATCGATGCTTTTAAACGGATGATGGGCCCGGAATGATCCGGCCATAAGCTAATCATAGTGAAAACGACATTTCGCAATCCAGATTTCCCCATCAAAAGCTCTATAAATCAACCTGTGTTCATTGTTGATCCGTCGCGACCAGAATCCTTTATACTTGAATTTATGGGGCTCAGGTTTTCCCAATCCTGCGTATGGAGTGCGCGCGATGTCACGCAATAATTCATTTATCCTTTTAAGGATTTTCTTATCGGTCTTTTGCCAATACAAATAGTCCTCCCAGGATTCATCCACAAAGATATATTTCATGAGTCGAGGAGATTCTTTTCAAAGGAGGATCCGCTTTTCAATTTTTCAATTGCGGCATCCAGCCTCGCTTCATTTTTCTTTGAGGACAACTCATGATTGGTTTCTGTTAAGGAGTTGTATTCATCCAGGGATATGACTACCACCCCTGAATCCTTTCCTCGATTGATGATAAGGGTTTCAAAGTTCTTTGACACACGATCAAGATATCTTTTTATGTCTTTCCTAAATTCAGAAATTGTCGTTGTTATCATTATGATTCAAATTGTACGTGAACATGTACAAAAATATGTACTTTGTTTTTGTTTTGCAAGACCTTTATTACAAATTCTGGTGAAGTTCGGGAGCCTTCCCTACTTCCTTTTACCCGAATAGATGGCGGCAAGCTCGAAATCAACCTGATCATCCACGTCGATGGAGTCCTCACGGCCCATTACGAAAGCATAGGCTGAGTCGGGCAGGAAAAGGGTTTGCTCAATCAAAATCCGCTCGATCCGGCAGAAATAGATGGCGCCATTGAGGCGGTAATAGACCGGCAATTGTTGCGAGGGAGTCTTCTGTACCTGTTCAGGGATGAATCCGGCCAGCGACAGGTTCTTTGGAATGGTATTGGCCCAAAGGGGTGAATGCTCTGTCTGACAGACGGATATGACGGCATCGGCGTTTTTTGCTTCCAACAGTCGGGCGGCCTCGCGGATATTCTCCGCAGTGCGTAGGGGCGAGGTAGGCTGCAGACAAGCCAGGTGGGTCCAGGGTATCGGGCCGTCTCCGGATAGCTCGCGGATGGCGTGCATCAGGACGTCGATGGTCGGGGTGGTATCGGTGGCCAGACCGGCAGGCCTGAGGAAAGGGACCTCAGCGCCATACTGGGCGGCCACGGCGGCTATCCCGGGATCATCGGTACTCACCACCACCCGTTCGAAAACCCCACTCCCAATGGCGGCTTCGATGGTCCAGGCAATCAGGGGCTTGCCGGCCAGTGGCAACAGGTTCTTTCCGGGGAGGCGCTTGCTGCCCCCACGGGCCGGGATGATCGCGATATAGGGTTGATGGTCAGGCATTAAAGTTGGATTGATATTCGAGGTTGGCCCGTTCATAGTCGGCGGGATTGCCAATGTCCATCCAGAACTCCCGGATCGGGAAGGAGAGGGTGGTGAGCCCCCTCTCAACAGCCATCTCAAAGAGCCTGGTCATATCGAGCGCTTCCCCAACAGTCAGCAGATCAAGTAATTCGGGACTCAGGACATAAATACCGGCATTGACGTAAAACTGTTGGACCGGCTTCTCCTCAATGGCCACGATGCTCTCCTTGTTGAGCCTGACCACCCCGTAGGGAACCTCCAACCCGAACTCCCTGATGCACATCGTGGCGGAGGAGCCGTTCCGAATATGGTAATCCATCAGGCTTTCCAGGTCAACGGTGGTGAGGATGTCGCCGTTCATCACGAAAAAGGGGCGATCGGGGCGGGAATCCATCAACCCCAGGGCTCCAGCCGTGCCCATGCGCTGGTGTTCGCTGATGTAATTGATTTCGACCCCCAGGCCGGACCCGTCGCCGAAATGCCCTTTTATCTGGTCAGACTTGTAATTCAATGAGAGGACAAAGCGCGAATAGCCGTGCTTTTTGAACTGATGGATCACGGTTTCCAGGATCGGCCGACCGCCCACCCGGAGCATCGGCTTGGGGGTATCGTCGGTGAGCGGCCGCAGCCGCTGACCAAGCCCGCCGGCCATCAGGAAGACGAGGTTGGGGTGCTTCTCCTTGCGGATCAGGTGGTCGATCTCGGCCAAACGCACCACGAAACCCTTCCCGTCAACGACGGGAATCTGGTAGAGCGAGCGCCATCCCGCTCGCGATCTCGCTTCGGGATCTCGGCCTTCTGCAGGAGGGCATGGCAGGCGGCGCAAACTTCGACGCCACGATCCGCAGTCCCTGGTCATCGCCTGACGTGGCCATCGATGGCACCGGCGAGAATATCAGGCTTCTGAACAACAGCCTGGAAGCGAGACTCCTCGCGCGCCTGGCGTTCAGCGGTTGGCGGCCACAGGGCGACTTCAGCTTCAGCGGAGTGCTGGAGGGGCGCAACCTGGGCCTTCACGGCTCGCTCGCCACCGACGGGGAAGGCAACACCATCCTGCGCG
>JAWOHI010000374.1:0-4739 GCA_046485255.1 Bacteroidales bacterium | reverse complement strand
CCGAATCCCCCTGTATGTAATTGATGTAATTGTTCAGGGAGGTCACATAGACCCGGTCGTGGTAATCGTCATAATAGATCTTGAGGTTGACATTTTCCCTCAACCCTTCGGTCACGGTGAAGTACTTGAACTGGTAACCGTCGTAACGGAAAACGCCCCTGTCGGTAGCCCCCCAGAGCACCTTTTTTTTGTCAAAGAGAATCCCGTAAACCTCGTCAGACGGCAGTCCGTTGTTTACGTCAAAATGGATGTAATAAGGATCCTGGGCCGACAGGGGGCGGCCGAATCCCACAACAGCCAACAGAATGAGCAACAGGCTTCTGGAGAATCTGGTGAGGGGCACGCTGTGAGGCTTATTTAACTCAAATTTAAACAATTCGGGGGTATTACCGGTTTTAATTGCCTACTTTTGAGCGATAAAAATACATTTAATGTCACAGAGAAACAGCCGCCCGGATAGCGGGCGGGACAAAAAGAAAATCCTGAAGGGAAAGATCCTGGGGATTTTCAATCAGAACACCACGCAGCCCTTGAATTACAAACAGATCAGTTCGCGCCTGGGACTCACGGATGAGAGCCAGCGGAAACTGATCCTCGATATTCTGGATGAACTGCTGAAAAGCGGTCAGGTGACCGAGCCCCAGCGCGGCAAATACCGCCTCAAAGTAAGGGGCGCCTATATCACGGGAACCGTCCAGATGACCCGGTCGGGCTCGGCGTGGATCAATAGTGAGGAGGTAAAGGAGGAGGTGTATATCAACAGCAGAAACCTGAACCGGGCGCTCAACGGCGACAAGGTCAAGGTGTACCTGTTTGGCCGCAAGGAGGGCCAGCGGATGGTCGGGGAGATCGTTGAGATCCTGGAACAGCGTGAGCGGACCTTTGTGGGAACCATCGAACGTTCTGCGGGATACTATTTCCTGATCCCGGACAACCGCGATATGCCTTACGATATTTTCATCCATCCGAAGAACCTGAAGGGGGCCGAGGAGGGGCAGAAAGTGGTGGCCCGGATCACCGACTGGCCGCAGGGGGCCAAAAACCCTTTCGGCGAGGTGGTTGACGTGCTGGGCGTGGCAGGCCTTCACGAGACGGAAACCCACGCCATCCTGGCCGAGTTTGAGCTGCCATACAAGTTTTCGCCGGAGGTGATTAAGGCGGCGGAGATGATCAATGGGGAGATCACCCCCGACATCATCGCTTCCCGCAGGGACTTTCGCGGGGTGCCCACCTTCACCATCGACCCGGCCGATGCGAAGGACTTTGACGATGCCCTCTCCATCCGGCCTCTTCCCAATGGAAACTGGGAGGTGGGCGTCCATATCGCCGACGTGAGCCACTACGTGAGGCCCCATTCGGTCATCGACAAGGAGGCGCTGGCGCGCGGGACTTCCGTTTACCTGGTCGACCGGGTGGTCCCGATGCTCCCCGAGAGGCTCTCCAACGAGCTCTGTTCCTTGCAGCCAAACCAGGACCGGCTCACCTTTTCGGCTGTCGTAGAGATGACCGACAAGGCTGAAGTGCTGGAATGCTGGTTTGGGCGTACCATCATCCATTCCGATCGCCGGTTTAGCTACGAGGAGGCCCAGGCCATCATCGAAACGGGCGAAGGGGATATGAAGGAGCAGGTGCTCCAACTGTACAAGCTGGGAGGCATACTGCGGAACATCCGTTTCAGCCAGGGCAGCTTCTCCTTCGAACGGGTGGAGGTCAAGTTCAACCTGGATGAGAAGGGCAAGCCCATCGGCGTCTATTTCAAGGAGGCGAAGGATTCCAACTGGCTGATCGAGGAGTTTATGCTGCTGGCCAATAAAAAGGTCGCTGAAAAAATCGGCCGGGTGAAAAAGGGTCAGCGGCCCAAGACCTTCGTTTACAGGATCCACGACCGGCCCGATCCGGAAAAACTCCAGGGCTTCGCCAACTTCATCCGCCAGTTCGGCTACAGCATCAAGACCGCCAGTCACAAGGCCATCGCCGAGTCGATGAACCAGCTGATGGGGCTGGTCAACGGCAAGAACGAGCAGTACATCATCGAGAGCCTCGCCATCCGAACGATGGCCAAGGCGAAATACTCTACCAACAACATAGGCCATTACGGGCTCTCCTTCGATCATTACACCCATTTCACCTCCCCGATCAGGCGCTACCCCGACCTGATGGTGCACAGGCTCCTGGATCGGTACCTGGCAGGGGAATCGTCAGAAAATCAGAATAAATACGAGGAGTTCTGCATCCACTCCTCCCAAATGGAGGAGCGGGCGGTCAATGCCGAGCGTGCGTCCGTCAAATACAAGCAGGTGGAGTTCCTCCAGGAAAAAATCGGGCAGGCGTTCGAAGGGATCATCTCCGGGATCAGCGAATGGGGCTTTTTTGTCGAACTGACTGAAAACCATTGCGAAGGAATGGTTCCGATGCGCGACCTGGATGATGATTTCTACGAGTATGATGAGAAAAACTACGCCCTGGTGGGCCTTCACACGCGCAAGCGGTTCACCATCGGCCAGAAAGTAAACGTGGAGATCGCCCGGGCCAACCTGGCCAAGAGGCAGCTGGATTTTAGGTTGGTGTAGTGGGGGAAGAAGGGGCTAGAGGGGGTGTGGGGTTACGGCCGTCCGCCGTCCGCCGTCATCCTGATACCTGCGTGGCGATGCCCAGCTGCTCCACCTGCCGCGCAATGGCTTTCAGTTCCCCCGTGGGTAGCTTCCGTAGGGTGTCGACAGGGGTGTCCCGGGCGATGGTATAGATCATCACCTGGCTCGGCTTGACACGCGCGACCACCTCCAGCCAGGCGCTGATCTCCTCCGGCGTGGCATTATCCACCGTCCGGCCATTCATTTCGCCCCTGAGAAACAGCGTCTGAAGAATGAAACGCCCCTCATAACGCGCCATTCCATCAATCACCTTGCTGATGGAATAATCGTGCGGTGGACGGTTGATCATCCTCACCGTCGCCTCAAAGGCGGAATCCAGCTTGAGGATGTTCTTCTCGATCTTCCCGAGAGCCCGGAAAATTTCCGGCCGGTCGATCCGGGATGCGTTGGAGAGAACGGCTATGGGCACCCCGGCGGCGTGCCGGTCGCGCAGGGCGATGGTATCATCGATGACCCCCGGAAAGTCGGGGTGAAGGGTGGGCTCCCCATTGCCGGCGAACGTGATCATATCGAGCTGGCTATGGGTGTCGTGGATCTCCAGGAGCTTTTTTTCCAGTCTTTTACGAATCTCATCCCGGGCTGGAAGCCGCGGGGAAGAACCCTCGGATCCGCTCCATCCGCACTCGCAGTAGATGCAGTTGAAGTTGCAGAATTTCCGGCCGGCCGGCAGCAGGTTGATGCCCAGCGATGCACCCAGCCTGCGGCTACTGACGGGGCCGAATATGATGTCGTCGAAAAGGAAAGTGCCCATTCTTATTCCTGATAAAGGGGCGTAAAGTTATTGTTTTTAGGTCGATATCGTGATATTTGTCATTTTGAAAAGGGTACCCTGACAGTACTTTCATTTTTTATAAACAGGATTAAACTGCTCATTATGGAAAAGATCAGGTGGAGTAAAAAATATTCGATCGGTCTGGTGTACCTGGATAACCACCGCCGAAACTATATTGACATAATGAATGAGCTGGTAGACATCCTCAATCAGGGCAACTGCAGTCAACGGCTGCCTATGGTTTTTCACCGGCTCGGCTTCTACATCGAGGACTATTTCGCCAAAAAGGAGATGGCCATCCACGATGCCCCCAACCTGCCGTTCAAAGAGTATAAAAAAGAGCATCAGCGCTTTACAACCGGCATTTCGCAGTTTGAGGCCCGCTATCGCGCAGGGGAGACCGACTTGTGCCGGGAGATCTTCGACTTTATGCTGTCGTGGTTCGAGAATTACGTGAAGGTGTTCGGCACCGAGGCGGCCGATTATATGCGCACCAAGGGTTTCGAATAACCGTCAGATTAATCTCCTGGCACTGCTTTCGGGCTTCAGGCACCCTGCTTCCCAATTAAATCCGTCGATATGGACCACTCCTGGCCGCTTGCCCGGCTCAAGGGTGCCCAACTGCCGTTCGAATCCCAAAGCCCTGGCCCCGTTGATGGTTGCCCATTCGAGCAGCTTGGCAAACGGGATATCCGTAAACCTTGAAGAGATCGACTTCATCTCCTCCAGCACCGACAGACCCGGATTCGATGCCAGGCTGTCGGTTCCAAGACAGGCAGGCAGGTTCAGGTCATATATTGCCCGGATATCGGGGAGCGTGTTGGTCAGGTACAGGTTGGACAAGGGGCAAAGCACGGGTATAATGAACTGTTCCCGTTGACCGCCCCGCCGCGTGCCCCCCGAGGCTAATTCGCGGAGCTTCTCCCTGTTGCTGATTGTGTTATGAACGGCCAGGCAGGCCGCCCGGGGAAGATACTTCCCCAGCAGGGCAGGCAGGTGACCGGCTTCAACGGGGATGCCCGACAAGGCGAGCCCCATCTCCCGAAACGCCTGGGCCATCGGCCCCGACCGGTTTTCGAGCAGTTCCCGCTCTTCGTGGCTTTCGTCGTGGTGGATGCTGATCAGGGAGGCCAGCTCCTCATTGGCCGAAAGCAGATCCCAGAGCCCGGAGCTCAACGAATAGGGCGAATGGGGTGCCAGGGTGGCCTGCAACCCCTCCTTCCTGAAGCGGTCAACCATCTCCCTGCACGCATCGAATCTGGCGGAGGCCAGATCCGGGTTAAGCCCGATCACTTCCGCGAAGGTGTGATAAAGTA
>JAWOHI010000040.1:0-9950 GCA_046485255.1 Bacteroidales bacterium | reverse complement strand
CATCCTGACGGCCAACCTGTGGGGGCTCTACCGCAAGGAATGGAGCGGGGTATCGGCACGAACGAAGTGGACGATCTTCACCGGGATCACGGTCATCATCCTTTCGGTGGTCCTGGTGGGGATCGGGAATGCCTTGTAATTGTTTGATTTTGAACTGATAAATCAGAAGAGATGAATGAAGAATTGATCAGGAGGGCCTATGACATTGCCAGGGAGCAGTATGCGGTGCTTGGCGTGGATACTGATCGGGCGATCGCGGCAATGGATGGGGTACAGATCAGCCTGCACTGCTGGCAGACGGATGACGTGGGCGGCTTTGAAGCCCCGGATGCGCAGTTGGCGGGTGGCGGAATCCAGGCCACCGGCAACTTTCCGGGCAAGGCACGGACGCTGGAGGAGGTCAGGGAGCACCTCGACCGGGTGATGGCGCTGCTACCCGGCAGGCAGCGGCTCAATCTTCACGCCATTTATGGAGATTTCGGCGGGAAGTTTGTCGACCGCGACCAGATCGGGGTGGAGCATTTTCAGGGTTGGATCGACTGGTGCAAAGAGCGCGGGATCGGCATGGACTTCAATTCCACCTGTTTTTCGCATCCCAGGGCGGCCGACGGGTTCACCCTGTCGAGCAAGAACGAATCGAACCGGCGCTTCTGGGTAGAGCACGTGAGGCGGTGCCGGGCCATTTCGGCCGAGATCGGGCGGCAGCTGGGGAGCTGTTGCATTCACAATATCTGGGTACCCGACGGGTCGAAAGATGAGCCGATCGACCGCAACGGCCACCGCATTTTGCTGCGCAGGTCGCTTGACGAGGCCCTGACGGTCAGTTACCCGAAAGAGCACATGCGGGATGCGGTCGAGAGCAAGCTGTTCGGCATCGGGGCCGAGTCGATGACGGTGGGTAGTCACGATTTTTACCTCGGGTACGCGATCACCAGGGGTATCCTGATCTGCCTGGATAACGGGCATTTTCACCCCACCGAGCAGGTAGGCGACAAGATCTCCTCCTGCCTTCAGTTTCTCGATGAGATTTTATTGCACATGACCCGCCCGGTGCGGTGGGATTCCGACCACGTGGTGACCTTGAACGATGATATCCGGATGATTGCGGCGGAGGTTGTCCGGAACGGTTTTCTCAGCCGGGTGCATATCGGGTTGGATTTCTTTGATGCCTCGATCAACCGCATAGGCGCTTACGTGGTCGGTACCCGGGCGGCGCAGAAAGCTTTCCTGATTGCCCTGTTGGAGCCCTATGATCGGTTGTTGGAACTGGAGGAATCCGGGCGGCTCTTTGAGCGGCTGGCCTTGCTGGAGGAGTTGAAGAGCAAGCCCTTCGGCGCCGTGTGGGACTATTACTGCCTGGGTGAGGGTGTGCCGGACTACATCAAACTTGTCAACTCTTAAAGAGTTGACAAGTTTATCCGTCAGCGTCAGCATAAAGGCCACGATATCCTCCATCTCCTGGTTGGTCAGGCCCAGGTTGCCGAGTTCCTCCTTGTTCACCGTTTCGGGCACTTCCGGAGCCGGCCAGGGGGCGATATCCCTGGTATTGTAGAAGTTAACCACTTCATAGAGGGTATGGAACAATCCATTATGAAGGTATGGGGGAGTCAGTTCCACGTTGCGCAGGGTTGGAACCCTGAACTTACCCCGCTCGGCGGGATCGTTGACCGTGGCTTCCAGGCCGGGATCGATGTATCCGAATCCGTCCGGATTATGCTCCCTTGGCAGCAAATAGAAGGGATTCGCCGGATTGACGGGTGCGCCGAGGTTATCGTAGGTAAAATCGGTAAACAGGGGAGGTGTGCCATCCTCCAGCGGTGTATGCGGATGGCAGGCGGCACAGTTGCCTTTATCCTCAGCCACAAATAGTTCCAATCCGCGGGCTTCCTGTTCAGTGAGCTCTACCTCTCCTTTCAGGTAATCATCGAACTTGGAAGAGAACGGGTTAACCTCCGGCGTTCTCTGATAGGCAGCCAACGCATCGGCCATATGGCCGAAAGCTACATCGGGGTTGGCCAGGGCGTCGGGACCGTAGATCCTGGCGAACAGGTTGCTATAGGGCAAGGCCTTGATCTTGTTGAAGATGGTGAGGGTATCGGGGTTGGCCATTTCGAGCGGGTTCAGTGGTGGCTGCTGTGCTTGATGCTCCAGAGTATTGGAACGGCCATCCCAGAAAAGGCCGCCCACCCAGACCTCTTCTTCCTCGTCGTAGTGGAGCGGCGGAATGAAGGCCGCATAGGAGACGGTCATATCGTTACGGTTGCCGTAGAGCCCCTCCACGGCTCCCTTGGAAACCGGCAGTTGCTTGTTTGGATCGGTGAACGCGAAGGCGGGATCGTGGCAGAACGCGCAATCCTGGCCCTCCGGGGTCGACAGGCTCTTTTCAAAAAAGAGGAGCTTGCCCAGCTTCTCCTCATCCGCAAGGGCGGGGTCGTTCATTACCTGATCGTAGAAAGACTCTGAATCTGAGTCTTTTCTGGTATCGGGGTTTGCACAACGTAGGGCAATCAGCCCCGCTGCAATGAGGATGGGCACGCTGATCAGGCGGATGAGTTTCATAGCAAAGTCGATTTAGTTGCAGCAATTTACCGAAAAGTTGTCAACTCTTCAAGAGTTGACAACTTTAGTTAAAATCATCAATCATCACCTTCCCGCCCCCTTTGCCATAGATGCCGGTTTTCAGGCTCGAGAAGCCGCCGAGCACATTTTTTTGATATCCTGATACTTCCAGGGCCACCTCGTAGGGCTCCCACTTTATCCCGTCGCGACTATAGGATAGGTACATTGTATAATGATCGAGCTTGAATTTCAGGTATTTGATGGCTGGATCCCGAACTTCAGCGCCCCAGTGTCTCCTGCCGTTGAAGAGGCTGAACAGGACCCCGTCCTTAATTCCCAGGCCTGCATAATAGTCATCCGTAAAGTAAACGATCAGTCCCGCTTCGGTACCGGGGTCGGGGATTACGCAGACGGAGGCCTCATAATCCGGGTTACCCGGTATGGCGTGAAGGACGCGGATCTGTTCGGGATCGGTTTGCATGATCAGCCGGCCGCCGGTGATCTGGTACTGATCGTGGCGGGTGATTCCGCTGAAGCTCCACTGAAGATCGAGCTCCGGCTTGCTGAAATCATCAGGCCGGATCTGGTTATTATTGATCACCTGGTAGTTCAGCTCCTTGACGGTTGATCGGTACCACCCGTCGGCAGTCCACTCGATGGGTTCGATCAGGGTGCTACGGCCCATCGGCAGGTGTCCGTTTTCATAGGCGTGGTAGACGATGAACCATTGGTCGCGGGGTGAGGCGAAGATGGTTCCGTGCCCTTTTGACCACCAGGGTTCGGAGGCTTTCCAGGTTTTCACGACCGGGTTATGGGGTGAATCCTCCCAGGGGCCGGTGGGGGATTTGGACCTGGCGGCGACGGCCATATGGGAAGTGGCCGGGCCGGAGGTTCCGCCCTGGGCGGAGGTCATATAGTAGTAGGGCTCCCGGTAGATGAGTTTTGGCGATTCGAGGCAGAAGCACTCCACGCCCCATTCGAGCGGATAGATCCAGCCTTCGTACACCTGTTTCATTTCGCCGGTGACTGAGAGTCCGTCGGGGGCCAGCGGGGCCACGCGGCCGTTGTTCAGGTACAGGAATCGTTTCCCGTCGGGGGTTGCGATGTGGCCCGGGTCGATTCCCGTGACATCGATATGGACCGGATCGCTCCAGGGCCCTTCGGGATGTTTGGCGGTGATCACGTAGTTGCCGCCGCGATCGGTTGGGAAGTAGAGGTAAAAGAGGTCTTGATGCTTGACCAGGTCGGGGGCCCAGACGTTTCCCACGTGCGTTTGGAGGGCGCGGGTGGCGCGCTCCCAGTGCAGGAGGTCCTTGGATTTCCAGATCAGCAGTCCGGGGAAGAAGTCATAAGACGAATGCACCATATAGTATGTGTCCCCCTCGCGCAGGATGGAGGGGTCGGGGAAGTCGCCGCGGATGACGACTTGTGTTTCGGGTGCGGTTTGTCCCGCTGCGGTTGGGTTTGCGATGATCAGGCCCAGGAGCAGCGATGCTGGGATGGTGAGTGCCTGGAGGCGGCTGGTTTTGGAGGTTGGGGTTTTCATGAGGGTAAATATATAGAGTTGTCAACTTTTAAGAGTTGTCAACTAACAGCAGTAAGCGTGCATTTATTAAATAGTCTGAATTTGAACAACTTGTGGAATTAATAATAAATGCGTTATTTTTTTTTAACCCATCTCAGGCCGTAATCAGCATAAAATCATGTGTTTGCCATAAAAAGATGACAACTCGTATATATAGAGTTGACAACTTTTCCGGAACAGCTTTATCAACCTGCTCATAGTTAGATTCTTATAGCTATTTTTAATGCACAGGAAATTGACTGTTGGTTATGAAACCATCTAATAATAAAGTAGATAGATTTTTCATTCCTGCAGTTGTCATCTTTTTAGAGTTGACAACTCTTCTTGCCCCCCTCCCCGCCCAACCCACCGGGTTGCCGGCCAAAGACCCGGAGTTTGACGTGCTGGCAGGATTCCAGGCACCCCCTAAAGGATATGGCGAAGTTCCGTTCTGGTGGTGGACGGGCGATCCGCTGGACCGGGAGCGGCTGATCTGGCAGATCGAAGAGCTTCACCGCAAGGGAATTACCGGAATGCAGGTTAATTATGCACACAAGGATACACCCGGATGGCCGACGTATCCGGCCGAGCCGGAGATCTTCACGGATGAATGGTGGAACATGTGGAAGTTCGTGGCCGAAGAGTGCGGCAAGCGCGGCATGGGGATCGGCTTGAGCGGTTATACCCTCGACTGGCCCAGGGGCGATAACCTGTTCAACCGAATCATTTATAGCGATCCGGTGATCAATGGAAGGGAAATCCGGGTGGACACGGTGGTTCGTGCCGATCCCACACACCCAGCCCGGCTGGCCGTCTCCGGTGACCGGATCGCCATTTGGGCCTACCTGGCAGTCAATGGAATACCCCAGCCGGGGGGGCGCGATCTCGGGCCATTTGTCACGGACGGCCACCTTGAATGGAAACCCAGGCAGGGAGAGTGGCAGATTTGGGTCTTCTCGGCTCCCCGGATTCCCGGCACTCTTAACCCGATTCATCCCCTCGCGGGTAAAGCCGTGGTTGATAAGTTCTTTCAGCCCTTTGAGGATCACGCCGCCAATCAGACCTCCGAGGGCCTGAACTATTTTTTCCAGGATGAGCTGCAGTTCGGGGTGGGAGACATCATTTGGGCGGATGATCTGCGGGATGAATTTGCGAGACGAAAGGGGTACGACCTGCTGGAGGTGATGCCGGCCCTGTTCACCGATATCGGGACAAAAACTCCCAAAGCCCGGCTGGATTTTTTGGATGTAAAGGTGGCTCTGTCAGAGGAGCGTTATTTTATCCCGGTATTCAACTGGCACAACGACCGCGGCTTGATCTATGGCGCCGATCCGGAAGGGCGGGGATTGAACCCGGGACAGTATGGCGACAATTTCCGGGTCCAGCGGTGGTACACCGCTCCCGGCCATGATACACCCGGTGGCCAGGCCGACCTGATCAAAGGGAAGGTATCTTCCTCCATAGCAGCCCTCTATAACCGGCCACGGGTGTGGCTCGAAGGGTATCATAGCCTTGGTTGGGGTGCTACACCGGAGCGGCTGATGTATGCCACTTGCGAGAACTACCTCTATGGGTGCAACCTGCTGAATCTGCACGGATTGTATTACACCACGCACGGCAGCTTCTGGGAATGGGCGCCGCCCTGCTATCATTTCCGGATGCCTTACTGGGATCATATGCCGGTGTTCCTGAAGTACTTTGAGCGACTCTCCTACCTGATGAGCCAGGGAACCTTGGTGGCTGATATTGCCATCCTCTACCCGGTAAGCCCCTTCCAGGCAAGGATGGACGGTCCGGCATCGGCCGAAGCGGCTTTCACGGCGGGACGACAACTGTTTCCCGCCGGATACGATTTCATCTTCATTGACGACCAATCGATGGAACTCGCAACAGCGACCGACGGGTCGCTCCGGGCGGGAGGGCTGGATTTGAAAGTTTTGATATTGCCGTCGGTCAGGGCCATCCGGTGGACGACCATCAGCAAGGCACTCGAGTTTTTTCGCAATGGTGGAGTGGTCATCAACATCGGGCCCCTGCCGGAGGCAAGCGACCGCATCGGAAGCGAGGATCCGCTTTTGGACGAAGCGCTCCGGGAACTGTTCGGAACCACGGCAGCGGAACACGGGTCCGGTCATCGGCCGGATCCGCAGGTAAACGCTTCCGGAGGATCCGGATGGATCATCGAACAGGCAGCGGATGTCCTGCCCCTGATCCGGAGACTTCTAAGGCCCCCGGTATGGGCCGACCAGCCGGTCAGGGCACAGCACAGAAAAATCGGGACAAGGGAGGTCTTTCTTATAATGGATGCCGATGAGGGCTCCTGGTGCACCTTCCGGGCCAAAGGCCGGGCGGAGCTGTGGGATCCTTGGGATGGCTCGGTCAGCCTGCTCCCGTCAAGGGAAGTGGATGATGGAACGGCTGTCAGGATGCCACTGGGCCGTGACCAGGCGCGGATCATCGTGTTTACCCCTGAAGATCCGGGTATCAGGGGTTTAGCGCCAGTTAACCAGGCCTCCGGTCCCGTTGGCCGGGATACTATCCGGCTGGAGGGCCCCTGGGATTTCTGGCTCAAACCTACCATGGACAACCGTTTTGGTGACTTCCGGCTTCCCGTGACGGACGAAATAATCGGCGCCGAGGCGAGAATTTTCCGGTATCAGGAGGAGCAGGGCCTTGCAACAGATTGGGAGAAACCCGGATTTGACGATTCCGGGTGGACCCGGGTCACGCATGGGTTTGGCCCTAAATTCTGGAAACTCGGACCGCTGCCTGCAGATTCGGACCTCAGGGGGGTGGAGGAGAACCTGGCTTCCCTCACCTCCATCGAGCCCGCGGAGCCGGTTCAGGTCCCTGGAAAGAACTACTACTGGGCCCCTTACGATTTTTCCTGGCGCTGGGGCCGTGAGGGAGATCCGGGTCACCAGGGGTGGCACGGACTCAAAAAGGAGGTGACCGACCATTTCATCTGCCTGGGCAAGCCATCCGAGGGGTTGAACGAGCTGGTTTATGGCGAGGAGCCGGGTGGAAGCCGTTACTATCTGTGGACCAGTGCGTTCGCTGAGCGGGATTGCCAGGTGGCGGCCGAGCAGGGCGGATTGTTGCCCGCGGTTGCCTATTCAAATGGCCAGATGATTGAACCGGCTGATTTCCATACCGTTGCCTTGATAGCTGGCAGCAATCCGCTTCTGTTGAGGTACGATTCGCCGGGAAGAGGTTTTTTTACTCTTTTTGACAATCAAGCGGGGCCATCGGAGGCTCGTACGCCTCTTTCGATGTCCTGGCATGACCGTCTCGGACGAATCCCGCTGGATATCAGGTCCGATGAAGAAAGGCCGGCCGGCTGGTATCGGTTTACCGCCCCGCCCGGGCTCCGGAGCCTGGAGGTCGTGGCGTATGGAACGATCCGTATTTGGGTGGATGGGGCCGAACAGCAGGTGGACCTGGCGGAAGCCGGTAATCCGGCCAGGTACAGGATCCGGGTAAAGGGGAGGCCGGTGCAGAAATCAATTGTGGCTATCCGGATTGAAGCGGTGAGGGGTGAATATGGCGGTTCGGCCCTGCCGGAGCCTATCCGGCTCGATTGTGGGGTGGGACTTTCCGAACCGGGTGACTGGTCTGTCGGCAGCGTGTTGGAGAACTATTCAGGCGGCGCCTGGTACCGTACGACATTCGGGTTGACAAAAGCCCAGTCCGGATCAGTTGTGCTGGTTGACCTTGGGGAAGTGGTGGCAACGGCAGAGGTGCGGGTCAATGGTAAAACGGCTGGCATCCTGGTTTGCCCGCCTTGGTCGATGGATGTCACCGGCCTGGTGAAGCCGGGCAGGAACACGATCGAAGTATTGGTTTACAATACATTGGCTAATCACTACCTGACCATTCCGTCCCGCTACAAGGGCGAAATCAGGAAGTCGGGACTGATCGGGCCGGTGAGGTTGAAGTTTTATGATTCCGATTAGCCATCTAACAACCCACTAATTCCCTGCTGCGCAATTAGTTTCCATCAGCATCGGTCTTTACGATGTAGCCCTCCCCGTAGGTGTAACCAGCAATCATGAAGCCCTTATCAGAAGTTTGCTGAACTTCGTTGAATAAATTGTAAATCTTCGGATTGAACCATTTGATCCAGACGTTATTCCCATCGCTGCCAATTTTTTGAAGTGATGCCGGGTTATCAGTTCCAAAACTATTGCGACCGACTGCAATAAACTGATTGTCGGTGGTTATTGAAATGTGATCAATTGCTTGCACATTAATTTCCGAAAAATCGGTGTGCCAAATCTGTTCACCGTTTGCGCCAATCAGTTTTGCGTAACCCGATGCTCCGGGATTTGCATTATGACCGCATAAAACAAAGTTGCCTGACGGGGTCTCTCTTATTGCTTTAGCCGTATTTTCTGAAGCGTCACCGTAAGTTTTCGTCCAGAGGGTATCCCCCGTGGAGTTGGTTCGAACAATGTAAATATCTGATTCAGAATTGATCGAGGCGCGAATTATCCCGCACAAAATGAATCCACCGTCCTTTGTTTTGTTCATATCGTTAATTTCCACCAATCCACCATACGTTTTCCTCCAAATTTCCATTCCAGATGCGTCTGTCCTGAGGAGAATTCCTTTTACAGTTCCATTGGTTTTATTAAAGTCATTTCCAGAAACAGCATAACCGCCATCGTTTGTTTGCCTGACTTTATAGGTTCCAAAGGAATAGGAGTGTTTCCAGGTTTGGTTTCCGTTGGCATCTGTTTTAATTAGCAGCCCCTGGTAATTGTGATTGGCAGAATCAGCCGCAGTTATGCTTTGGGTTGCCGCTATAATATAACCTTTGTCGTCCGTGATTTCGATATGCCAACCGTACGCGGCAAATGAATTGGATAATCGTTTAGCCCAGATTGTCTCACCATTAGCTTTTGTTTTAAGAAGCAATACGGCTCTTTCAGATGTAGTATCCGTTTCGGCAAATCCGCAAAAAACATAACCCCCATCTTTAGTCTGTTTGACTGAATGAAATCCATCCAGTCTCTGCCCGCCAATTGTACGTTGGAATGATTTGGTCCCACTTCCAACAATCAATTCATTGAGAATGCTTGTATCATTATCCGGATCAATTACCGGATCCTTGTCGCAAGCAGTGGCCCAAATAATCAGCAAAATCAGGAAAACTGTTTTTCGTATCATCTTGGGATTCTTAAATACTATTTCCCGGAATTGGGAGGACTAAAGGTACAGCATCCCGACTAAACATTGTGATTTATTTTCCCTGGCATTCGATAACCGTAAAAACTCCCGAGGATATGATGATAGTCTTGTCAGCCGCCAGATCGAGGTCGTTCAGGATGCCGGGCAGGCCGCCGGCCTTCAGGTAGGTTTTATAGGCCGCGTAATGTTCTCCGCCGGCGATCATTTCCATAGCCAGGGCCAGGTATCCGGCGGGGTTTTTGGGCCGGGGCACGGTGTAATCGGCGAGGATGAGTTTGCGGCTTATTTGCAGGGCCTGTTTCAGGACCAGCATTCGGAGGTTTTCGGGAAACTGGTGGACGGCCAGGGAGAGGATTGCGTAATCGAATCGCTCCGTGAACAATGATTTCAGGTTGGTGGCATCGGCAGGGAGGAATTGCACATTCTTCAGGCCGAGACTGTCAGCCTCTTTCATTGCTGCCCGTATCTTTCTCACATCCAGGTCGATGCCGGTTGCCAAGGCACCTTTCCTGGCCATCGAACTGGCCCGGAAAGGTGCCTTGGCAACCGGCATCGACCTGGATGTGAGAAAGATACGGGCAGCAATGAAAGAGGCTGACAGTCTCGGCCTGAAGAATGTGCAATTCCTCCCTGC
>JAWOHI010000283.1:0-3462 GCA_046485255.1 Bacteroidales bacterium | reverse complement strand
GTGGAGGAGCCCATTATGACCTCGCCGGGATCCCCTGCATTGATGTATCCGGCCATTATCTTCTGGCTCAAGGCCACCCGCGCGGTCGCCTGGGACGAGACATCATAACTGGCTCCGAGCTGGACATTGGAGGTTCTGTAGAACTCCATCATCCGGTCCATCACGGGGCTTGCGATCTGCGATCCTCCCGCGTTATCCATCAAGATCCAGTCGCATTCAAGGCCGGGGAAGCGGGATCTGACAAAGGTGGTGTCCATTGGGCTACAGGTCTAGGATGCCATATTACCAAAAATAATGTAATTTTGCGGGGCAATTAACGCAAACAAATGGCAGTAGTCGGAGTTTTGCTTAATGGCGTGGTCAAGACGACCAGCGCCAGTTATAGGAAGAAACAGGTCAACGGGCACGATATCCAGACCAAAACCCTGAAAAAACTGTTGAGCAGAGCCCGGAACACCCAGTTTGGCAAGGCATACCATTTCACCGAAACGCTGCTGGCGCCCGATCCGGTCGGTCGCTTTCAAAAGACGGTACCCATCCATAATTACGAAAAGATCTA
Source organism: Bacteroidales bacterium (assembly GCA_046485255.1). GTDB lineage: Bacteria > Bacteroidota > Bacteroidia > Bacteroidales > UBA12481 > UBA12481. The sequence continues at coordinate 2,903 of JAWOHI010000283.1, read as the reverse complement.
TGCCGAATGGTGGCACAAGCTGCTCGGCGGCGAGCAGCGTAATGTCTGTTGGCCAGGGAAGGTGAGGTATTTCGGCCTGACCTCGGGCACCTCCAATGACTCGTCCAAGCGGGTTCCCCTCACCACCGACATGACCCGTGCCATCCGCAAGGTGGGTATCCGGCAGCTGCTGGCCCTGGCTGATTACGACCTCCCGCCGAGATTCTATGAAAAGTCGGTCCTGATGCTGGGTGGATCCACCTCCCTGAACAAGATCGAGTCCTATTTTGAGGGCGATCTGAGCGGCATTATGGCCGGGCGCCTGCCCTTCTGGTTCAACAAGTTCTACAAGCCTGGCCGGCCGCTGGCCAGGGAAAAGGATTGGGGCACCAAGATCGACAAGATGGTGGAAAAGGCCCCCGGTTGGGATATCGGTGGCATCTCGGGCGTACCGGCCTGGGTCCAGATCCTGTTGGAAAAGGTGATCGCCCGGTACAACCTCAACCATATCCACGAAATCTGGCCGAACTTCAGGGTCTACGCCCACGGAGGAGTCAGCTTTGAACCCTACCGTAAAAGCTTCAACCGACTGCTCGGCCAGGAGATCATCTACCTGGAAACCTACCTGGCGTCCGAAGGTTTTCTGGCTTTCCAGCGCGACAAGAACTCCAATATGCAGCTGGTCCTGGATAACGGGATCTTCTTTGAGTTCGTGCCATTTGATGAAAAGAATTTTACTCCCGATGGTGTCCTGGTGGAGAATCCGGAGGTGCTCACACTAAGCGGGGTGGAGGAGGGAAAGGAATATGCCCTGCTGATCTCCACCTGCGCCGGGGCCTGGCGTTACCTGATCGGTGATACGGTGCGGATCACCAACAAGGAGCGGGCTGAGATCATCATCACAGGCCGGACCAAGCATTTCCTCAGCCTGTGCGGCGAACACCTGTCGGTGGATAATATGACCAAGGCCCTGCAGATCGTCTCGGAGGAGATCGGATTCGATATCAAGGAGTTCACTGTCCACGGAATGGAGTATGAGCGCCTGTTCGCCCATAAATGGTACCTGGGGATCGATGGAACCCAGGTGGCTTCGGAGGAGATCCGGGAGCGGCTCGACCGCGCGCTGAAGTTGCTGAACGACGACTACGCGGTTGAGCGCCAGGCGGCCCTGAAGGAGGTGCTGGTTGAGATCCTGCCCAACCAGGTGTTCTACGACTTCCTCAAGCATAAAGGCAAGGAGGGCGGGCAGCACAAGTTCCCCAGGGTGCTGAACGGCCACACGGGCGAATGGGAGCGATTTATCGATCAGTGGAAAAACAATTCACGCTAACAGCCGTTAATCAAGTTACCCCGACTTTCCGGTATTAAAAGCTGAATGGGTATGATATTCCTGATCTTGCTGAAAGGCATACTGACAGGCCTTCTCCTGAGCGTATACGTGGGGGCCACCTTTTTTACCGTGATGGAAACGGTGCTCCGGCGAGGCGCCTGGGCCGCCCTGCTGCTTAACGCGGGGGTTTGGATCAGCGACATCGGTTGCATCGTGCTGGCCTATTACGGCGCCGCCGAACTGATGCAGCCGATCGCTCATAACATAGCCTTCAAGCTGGTCGCCGCGGGTGCCTTCCTCTTCTTCGGCCTCACCTACTTCCTCCGCAAACCCTCCGAAACCGTCAAGCCGCTGGCCGGCAAAGGAGCAGCCGTCCTCCTGATCAAGGGATTCGCCATCAATACCCTCAACCCCGGCGTCCTGGTGTTCTGGTTCGCCACGATGACCTTCGTAGTGACCATAATGAAACTCACCGGGATACAGATACTCTATTACTTTACGGCTACCCTGCTGACACTCATCTTGTTCGACCTGCTCAAGATCGTCTTTTCCGCCAAGCTCCGGCGCCTGGTGACCGACAACATCATGTCAAAACTGTTCCGGGTTACCGGGGTGATCCTGATGGCGTTCGGAATTTTCGTAATCATCAAGGCCTTCTGGAGCTAATGCTGCCGCAAATGCAGGATTCCCCACATAATCAGGTCAAAGGCCATCAGAAAAGCACCCTGCACAACCAAGGACCGGCCATAGCCTGCCATCAGTTCGCCTCTTTTAATACTTCTGGAGGATAATCTGTTAAGTAGAACTCCGGATCCTATGTAAATGACATCAAGACCGGCATTGATCAGATAAATTCGCTGGGACTTCAAATGTTCGGACATCATTTGATCCGGTGTCATTTGAAAGGGATCCGCGGCAAGATTACCATACAACCCGATTCCGGCAATTGACAGATTAACCACATTCCACATCAGGTTCATCTGGCTAAAGTACTTTGCCTCTCCTGAATATTTGAGCGCTCCAATTCCGCCGGTTATGAGGTTGCCCATTGCCCAGCCACCCAATACTCCCATCCCTATCTGGTTAATATTGACCGTTTGACGATACCACTCGGCGTTTACCTGTCCAATCAGGGGATGGGCAAACAAGCCAAGGAACAAAACCATTATCATCAGATATTTACGAGTCATATTGCGGATTTTATCTTTTAGTTAACAATTTTATAACCAATTGGTTCTATTCTTTCATTGATATCGTGCTTAATCCCTGTCAGATTCAAGGAAACCACAAACAATAATCACTACCTTCGATCAAACCCAAATCTTTCCTATGTCCACCCTGATGTTTTTCTCCACCCTCCTGATCACGCTGGCCCTGGTCTTCTATTCCCTCGGTGTCTGGGCGGAGCGGATATCCCGATATCTGAAAGCCTGGCACCTGGTCGCCTTCTGGACCGGCCTGGCATTCGACGTGTCGGGGACCTTTTTGATGCACCTGATGGCCGGCGGCTTCTTCGACCTCACCAAGCCCCACACCCTGACGGGGCAGATCGCCCTCTGGCTGATGCTGGTCCACGCCACCTGGGCCACCGTCG
>JAWOHI010000031.1:0-15760 GCA_046485255.1 Bacteroidales bacterium | reverse complement strand
AAGGGGTAACCGGTCGGGCCCAATTCCAGGATGGCCTGCTTGAGATTGTAGCGCATGGCCGCCACGGTTTTCTTCTTCCGGAGCAGGGCGAAGGCCCTGGCGTAGATCTTTTTGGTAGTTACCCCCTCGTAGATCCAATCCAATATGTCGGCCACGATCTCCTGAACCAGCTGTTCGCCTGCGCCGGCGCTTCGAAGCGATTTCTCCAGTTTCTCGGACGTAAACGCCTCCATTTCCCCGGAGGCCTTGGTTACCAGTATCATAGAAATGATTTTAAATTGAGTTCAGGAACTGTTCAACCTCCTCCAGGCGGGGTATGGAGGTTTGGGCGCCGGGTCGCCCGACCGACACGGCAGCAGCGGCGCTGCTGAACGGGATCGCTTCCGCAAGGCCCTTACCCCAGGCTATGGCCACCGCCAGCGAGCCGTTGAAGACATCTCCAGCTGCCGTCGTATCGACCACCGGTACCAGGTAGGCCGGGAAGTGCCGGAATCCTTCCCTGTTACACAGAACACTGCCCTTTTCACCGAGCGTGATGATCACGTTTTCCACTCCCCGGTCCAACAGCAAGGCCCCGGCCTGTTGTGCAGTTTGAATATCCTCCACCTCCACGCCGGTCAGGAGGGCGGCTTCCGATTCATTGGGCGTCAGCAGCCAAACCTGCCGGAGCAGTTCGTCCGGCAGTGGCCTGGCCGGAGCGGGGTTGAGGATCACCCTCACGCCAGCCCCGGCAGCAATCCTTGCAGCATATTGCACCGTTTCCGGCGGGATCTCCAATTGCAACAGTAGTACCTGCGTCCCTTTGATCAAGTCGATAAAAGGCTCTATCGCGGACGGCAGGAGGTGGTTGTTGGCACCGGGCGCCACGGCGATCGAGTTCTCTCCCCTTCCTGAAACCCAGATTTGGGCAAGACCGGTCGGTTCATCGGGATCCACCAGGATCCCCTGCTCAGAAAGTCCCTCCCTTCGGAAATGATCCATCATACCCCGCCCAAAAAGGTCATTCCCCAACCGGGTAATGAACAACACCCTGCCACCTGTTCGAGCGGCTGCTACCGCCTGGTTGGCCCCCTTGCCTCCGAAATGGAGGCGCGACTGCCCTCCCAGCACGGTCTCACCGGCAAGCGGAATATGGGGCACACTGATCACCAGATCCTGGTTGGAGCTGCCAATCACCACTAAGTCAAAAGGTTGGAAACCTCCACTGCTATCCGTGGCCATTCCCTGAAATTACTTATTTTCCCCGGGCTCCTCGCCGGTCGGCTTTTTCTTTCTTGAGAAGGCCCGCGAGGTAAAGAACCCGATCAGAAAGACCAGGATAAGGATCACGATCAGGGGCGTCTCAAGGCCGAAGACAAAGAACCGAACCTTCACCGTTGTCAGGTTTTGCAAGATAAAAACGAGGAAAATAACCAGCAGCAGGATATCGACAACCTGTCTGAAGGTAATGCTGGAATTTTCAAAATACTTTTTCATAGTCAGCTATCTTTTACGAAATGCATCGATCTCTTTAAGTCTCTTGTCCGAGAGACTAAATATACAAAACCCCAACCAAAAAGGCGGCAAAAACCACTTCCGCCGTCCGCCGTCCGCGATCAGCCGTCTTTTTCTATCTTTACTGAAAACCAAATCAATCAACTATGAAAGCAATCAGACTCATCCCCATCCTGCTGCTGCTCATTCAGGCCTGTGCGCCCTCCGGAAGCGAATTTCACGTGTCGGTGACAGGCCAGGATACCGGCGACGGCACAGCCGGCAACCCGTTCCGCACCATAACCGACGCGGCAGCCGTGGCCCAACCGGGCGACGCGATCATCGTTCACGCGGGCACTTACCGGGAGCGCATCGATCCACCGAGGGGCGGGACCGCTGACAATAAACGCATTACCTATCAGGCGGCAGCCGGCGAAGAGGTGGTCATCAAAGGATCTGAGGTGGTCACCGGTTGGGAACCGGTCGGGGAGGAGACCTGGAAGGCGACCGTCCCCAACAGCCTGTTTGGGGATTTCAACCCCTACATTGACCAGATCAATGGCGACTGGTTCACCCCGCTCGGGCGGATGCACCATACCGGTGCGGTATACCTGAACGGGCACTGGCTCACCGAAGCCGCCACCTATAACGAGGTGCTGCTGCCCACGGGCGCCACCCCCCTCTGGTTTGCGATCTCGGATAGTGTTCCTGCGGGTAATACTACCATCTGGGCCCAATTCCCGGCCGTTGACCCAAACGAGGAACTTGTGGAGATCAACGTGAGGCAAACCGTTTTCTATCCATCGGTGACGGGAATCAATTATCTGACCATCAAAGATTTCACGATGGAGCACGCGGCCACCCCCTGGGCCCCGCCAACGGCCGAGCAGATCGGCCTCATCGGTACCAACTGGAGCAAGGGGTGGATCATCGAGCACAACACCGTCCGCTACTCCACCTGCTCGGGGATCGCCCTGGGCAAGTATGGCGATGAATACGACAACACTTCCGCCAACTCGGCCGAAGGATATGTCCTGACGATTGAAAGAGCTCTTGAAAACGGCTGGTCGGGTGAAAATATCGGTCATCATATCGTCCGCAACAATCACGTCTCACATTGCGAACAGGCCGGCATCGTCGGCAGCCTCGGACCCATCTTCAGCCAGGTCACCGGCAACGAGATCCACGACATCCACGTGCGCCGCCTCTTCTCCGGAGCGGAGATGGCCGCGATCAAGTTTCACGGGGCCGTCGATTGCCTCATCAGCGACAATCACATCTACCGTTCGAACCGGGGCATCTGGCTCGACTGGATGGCACAGGGAACGAGGGTTACGCGCAATTTCCTCCACGATAACGGCCCCAGCGAGGACCTCTTCCTGGAGGTGAACCACGGTCCCTGCCTGGTCGACCACAACCTGTTCCTGTCGCCTTTCGCGATGGTCGTCAACTCCCAGGGTGCCGCCTACGCTCATAACATCTTTGCAGGCCGTTTCTATATCTATGCAGGCGAACAGCGGCTTACCCCCCATCTTTTACCGCACTCCACCCAGGTGGCCGGTTTGGCGAAGAATGAGAGCGGGGATGAGCGGTTCTACAACAATATCCTGACCGGGCAGGCCGACCTGGGGCAGTACGACAAAACCGTCCTGCCTGTCTGGATGGATGGAAACGTGTACCTGAACGGGGCCAAACCGGGAGCGGCGGAGGCTTATCCATTGGAACTGCCCGATTTTAATCCCGCCATCCGGGTATCACAAAAGGAGGATGGCTGGTACCTCGAAATGGCCGTTGACCAAACCTGGGCGGAGGCTCAAAAACGTTCCCTGGTGACCACCGAGCTCCTCGGACAGGCGCAAGTCCCGGATCTTCCTTATAACCAGCCAGATGGAAAACCGTACCGGATCGACCGCGACTATTTTGGATCCAAAATCAATAGAGCCAACCCGTTCCCCGGACCGTTCACCCTGGAACGTTATAGCCAGCAGCCGATCAAGGTGTGGCCGGGACAGTAAGGAGGTTAAACACCTGTCCTGTAGTTTTTTTTGGTTTCTGCCATTTTCTTGATTAACTTTTTGGTGAAATTGCATTGGCCGGCCTCTGTCGGTCAGGCAGATCGTCTTAAACCTAACCAGATGAAAAAGACCTTCCTCTCCGCGATCCTGCTGATGGTGGCCCAGCTGGCCATTGCCGGCGGCCTGATCATCCGTCCCAGCCAGAGTGCACAGTATGTTCGGATGCTTTCGCGCAACGCGTCCACCGGCCTCGATGCAGCCTACTATAACCCCGCCGGCCTCGGATCCCTGGGAGACGGCATGCACCTGTCGATCAATAATATGTTTATGACGGGCGAAAAACTGCTGGTCTCAGGGTATGATTACCTAAGTGACCCCGAATACACCGAAACGATCCGCCAGATGTTCCTGCCGACGGGATTCGCAGTTTATGAAGCCGGCAAGGTTTCCGCATCGATTGGATTCGGCCACCTGGGCGGTCTGGGGTCGATCAACTGGGATCAGGGACTTCTGTCAATGGAAATTCCGGTGGCCAGGCTGCCGAGAGCACTGCCCTACCAGGCCCGGACCGATTACCAGGTTGAAGGGTACCAGGCTGATATTGAGTTTTTGGGGAAATCGTCTATTTGGGGGATCCAGGGAGGGATCACCTACCGGGTTGCAGACTACCTCTCGGTTTATGGTGGGATCAGGTACCTGGTTGTCAACAACTCCTATGCCGGATCCGTTGGAAATATCCGTCTGATGGTCGACGGGGAAATGGTGGAGGCCGCCGGATGGATGACCGCCAGGTCGACCGATTATAAGAATCAGTCGGATGCGGCAGCCGCCCTGGCCGTTTCGTACTCCGGATTTGTAAGCCAAGTCCAAAACCTCATCACCGGAGGTGCCGGGAGCTTTACCCTTAACCAGGTCCAGAGCGCAGGCTATATCTCATCGGCTCAACGGGCCGAGTGGGAAGCTGCCCTGAGGTCAGCCGGCTACACTCCGGCACAGGTAGCCAGCATGAACATAATGCAGGTCAAGTTGTCAATGGCGGAAGCGGCTGACAATCAGAGTCAACTCTCCATCGGAATGGCTACTGCCGCCGCTGAACTGGCCGTGCTGGCATCCCAGTCCAACGACCGGGAACTCTCCACCGGGCAAAAAGGGGGCGGGATTACGCCGGTCCTTGGGATCAACCTGACTCCGCTGAAAAACCTGAACATCGGGATCCGTTACGAGTTCAAGACCAGCGTGGAGCTGACGAATCAGACATTCAGTGACGATTGGGGGCTCTACCCCGACAAGGATGTGCTTCTGCTTGAGGTTCCCGCCCATCTGGCCTTTGGGATCGGATACAAGGCCGGGAAAATGTTCGAGGGGCAATTTTCCTGCGACCTGGGTTTCGACAAGGGAGGCGTTTGGGGTAAAAACCAGCGCGACTGGATTTCCATCGGGGCCGACAGCACCCAGGTCAGGGACCGCCTGGCCAGCGGCAACAGCCTCGGGCTGGGACTGGGTTTGCAGGTCAACCTGACCGATGACATCGGCATCAGCTTGGGAGGAAACTTCTGGAAACCAGCCGTACATGAAAGCTACCAGAGCGACTTCGCTTTCGTACAGGCCTGCTATTCCTTTGGCCTGGGGATGGAATGGCGGCCCAACGAACAGGTTTCCTTTGATTTCGGGTTCTCCAAGTCATATTACCAGCCAGCTGAGGCCCATTACTTTGAGCCAGTACTGGACGACTGGTACATCGATACCTTCAACCTGGACGGGATGTTTTTTTCGATTGGGTTGACTTACCGCACCATACGTTAAAAGGTGAAGTAGCTCACCTTGTTGATGGCCGTTCCCACTTTGTCGCGGGGCAGGGTAATGGTTTTGGAGCCGGGCTGAACCAGGGCTACGGTGGTCATTACGGTCTTTCCGCCCCGTGCGTCCTCGCTGGTCATCTCCAGGATGAAGCCCTCATCCGACAGGGTGTTGTGGAGGGCCGACATCTTGGCTGCGCGGAAGATGCCGAAATCATTGGGAAGGGTTACCTCTTTTGTGATCCAGACCGATCCAGTGATGGCCTTGTAGGTATAGGTGTACTTGCTGCAAAGGTACCCGGCGATGGTGCGGGTCTCCTCCGTGGCAACCAGCTGCAGCCGCTTGATCTCGCTCCCTTCCGGGAACTTGAACCGCCCGGCATTGTACATCGGCTCATCCAGGTCGCTGCCAAAGATCTGGATGGCCACCTCGTTGGTCATATCAAAGATGGTCTGGGTGTCATTGCCCTTTGCGGGGGCATCCAGTTCCACCAAATAATCGTGCTTCGGAATGTGCAACCCGGACTCCGTCGTCACAACCTCTTTCCCCTCCTGGCGATACCAGGTACGGTACACCAGGGTCCGGATCAGTTTCTGGTCCCTCCCGTAGAAATCGACTTTCATCTCGTTATGACGGTCGAACGTGTAGGAATCCTTCCACTTGACTCCCGGGGCGGTGATCTTCTGGGCGGGAAGCTGGATGGTTCCGAGGATGACCAGGGTGCTGCAGATCAGGATGGCTTTCATATTGGCACTTTTTTGGATCGGGATGGGAATTTTCTATTATCCGCTGATAAACAGGTTTTTGGTTGAATGAGCCGGATCGCACGTCAGGTTCACCTGCAGTTTCCTCAGGCCGGCCTCATCGCCCGGGGTCGGGATGTGGGTCAGGTGTACCTCGCAACCACTGAGCCACTTGAGTTTCTCCAGCGCCATCTGGGCGGCTGGATTTGATAAGGCACTAATGGACAGCACGATGAGTGTTTCGTCCAGGTCGAGGCTCACCATTTTGCCCTGCAGGATATCCTTTTTGAGGTGCTTAACCGAGTCGATCAGGCTCTGGGGCATCAGGTACATCGTGTTGGGCAGGCCCGCGAGATGCTTGGTCGCGTTGAGGACCAGGCTGGAGGCGGAATGCATCAGGGAGGAGTTTTTTCCGGTGATGATGGTCCCGTCGGGCAGTTCGATGGCAGCTCCGCAATAGAATCCCTCATTGCCTTTCCCCAGGCTGGAGGCCTCCTGCGCGGCCTCCCGTGCCGGCAGCACCACCCGCCGATCCTCCGCCCGCGCGCCCACGCGCTCCATTATCTCCGCCGCACGGTCGAGGGTCTCCTTGTCGGCCAGGCCCATCACGTACTCCACCGCGCAACGGAAATAGCGGCGGATGATCTCCTGGTGGGAAGCCTCGGAGATGATCGCATCATCCACTATTCCCGCACTGGCCCGGTTAACCCCCATATCGGTGGGCGACTGGTACATCGACTCGCCCCCGGTGATCTTTTCGATGATCCGCTTAAGTAAGTGAAACGCCTCAATATCCCGATTATAGTTCACCGTCCTCACCTGGTAGGCCCGGTAGTGATCCTCATCGATCAGCACCTCGTCCTTGAGATCCACGGTGGCCGCCTCGTAGGCGACGTTCACCTTGTGATCGACCGGCAGGTCCCAGATCGGGAAGGTCTCGAACTTGGCATAGCCGGCCTTGATCCCCCGCTTGTATTCGTGGTAGAGATTGCAGAGGCAGGTGGCGAGCTTGCCGCTGCCCGGGCCGGGACCGGTGACGATCACGATCGGCTTGGTAGTCTCTATATAGGGATTGGCTCCATACCCCTCGTCGCTCACGATCAGGTCAACATCCGTGGGATAACCTTTGGTAGGGTAATGGAGATAGACCTTTATACCCCTCATTTCCAACTTGTTCTTGAAAGCCTTGACTGCCGGCTGGTCCTGGTAGCGGGTGATTACCACCGCAGTGACCGGGATACCCCAATCACCGAAATCATCGATGGTCTTCAAGGCATCCACATCGTACGTGATCCCGAAATCGGCCCTCACCTTTTTTCGTTCGATGGCTCCAGCGTGGATGCAAAGGATCACGTCAATCTGATCCTTAAGCATTTGGAGCAACCTCATCTTCACGTTCGGATCGAACCCCGGCAGGACCCTTGCCGCGTGGTAATCGTAAAGAATCTTCCCCCCGAACTCCAGGTAGAGCTTGTCGTTGAACCGCTCCACCCGTTCCAGTATGGAAGCGGTCTGCTCCTTCAGATATTTCTCATTATCAAACCCGCACCGACCTGAGACTTCCATTTCACTCCTTTGTTTGGTTGGGATAAAAGTAATCAAGAGAGCGATAAAAGCCTAAAATTACCGGATTATCGATTCAGGATCCGTTTCTTCCCGCGCCTTTTCAAAAAATAAGGACACCTGTTTTTGTCAGATTGAAAAAAATACCTATCTTTTTGAATCTAAAAGATTTACTGAATCACTCCTAACTCCTGCCTAAACCAACTAACAGCCATACAATGAAAAAGACTGTATTACTTCTTGCCGTAATTGTGCTGGCGCTTCTCCTGGCCAGCAACTCTTGTCAGGAGACCGCCAAAACCGAATCAAACCAGATCAAGCCAATGGAAAAAGTATTGAATGTCAACCCTTACCAGGATGCGCGGATTCAGCCTCTCCCGATGAGTGACATGCCCGGGGGGTGGGTGAGCACCATCGAACGACTGCCCGGTGCCGGGTTAAAGGGGCGGTATGCTCCGGTCAACGTTTTTGGGACGATGATCCACAGTCCGCAGGTTCCAGGACCGTTTCTGGATTATTGGGTCACCTCGAAGCTTGTCATGGGATTGACCGGCCGGGAGCAGGAGCTGGTCATTCTGAGGATGGGGTTCCATTACAAAAGCAATTACGTATGGAAACATCATGTGCCGCCCGCAAAAGAGTATGGGGTAACCGATGCGGAGATTGAGGCCGTTAAAACACCGGAGCTCCCGCCCGTTTTTTCCGACCGGGAGCGTGCCCTGCTGATGCTGACCGACGAGATGGTTGACCACCGGACCATCCGGGATGAAGCCTGGTCGAAATGGAGCCCTGCACTGACGGAATCCGAGATGATCGAGCTGGTCTTCCTGGTATCCCAATATGTGTTCTTCGGGCTGTTCAACAATGCGTTCCAGATCCAGGTTGAAGAGCCCCTGGCGGAAATACCGGGTTTGGATCAGTAGGGAAGAAGGTACTCCCCTTGGGATGCCTGGACGTCAATTAAAACCTTTGTGCCCATATAACTACCTAACCTTTAAGCATATGTCACATTATCTTTCAAACCAGTTGCGGATTGGGCTGATCCTGGTGTGCTCGGTCTTATCTGCACCCGCCTTAATGGCCCAGGCTCATCCGGAGGTAACCCTCCCCGACACGGAGCTCCGCACGCTCCAATCCGGCATCCTTGGTCAGGAGCTCCATCTCTTCATCAAGCTGCCGGCTGCCTACAAGGACAATCCGGATGTCACCTATCCGGTGCTCTATTTCACCGACGGCAACCGCAATTTCGGAATGATCGCCAACATGCTCTCCCTATTGGAGACGCCAGGCTCCCGCAACCGGGATATCATCGCCATAGGTATTGGCTACAAGATCAGGGACATAGCCGACTGGACCGCCTGGAGGACCCGCGACTTGACACCAGTCAACTCACCCGGGACTGACAAAGGCACGGGCGACATGCTGGCCCGGGCGACCGGACGCACCTACGAAGTGAAGAGCGGCGGGGCTGACCGTTACCTCGAATGCCTCCTGCAGGAGGTGATCCCCTTAGTCGAAGCCAACTACCGGGTATCCTCCACCCAGCGTTCCCTGGGTGGTTACTCCTTTGGTGGCCTATTTGCGCTGTATACCCTTCTAAAACAGCCCGCCTCTTTTGTCAACTACTTTGCCGGGAGCCCCTCCATCCCCTTCGGGAATTCAGGCATCCTGGAGATCGAGCGGGAGTCCGACCTGACCATTCCCGGATGGGGTGCCCATCTCTACATGTCGGCCGGAACATTGGAGCCCAGCGCGATGAAAGATGGGATAACCAAGATGGCCGAGCAACTTGAGGCCAGACAGTATCCCGGCTTGCACATCGACAACTATCTGATTGAGAACGAAGATCACTCCTCAGGGTACCCCTCGGCGCTGATGCGGTTCCTTAGGGTTTTGGTCAGACCAGTGGAATAGCCGGTCAGATGCCAGGTATCAGGCCAAAGCGGTACTCTTCTTGTAGCCGAGGTTCATCCAGGCAATGATCACCCCGGCCGTCATAAACATAATCAGGCTGTAAATGGCCGGACTGATGGTCATGGTCGGGTTGTGGAGCAGGGTGGCGCAAATGGCGATCCCCAGCGTGCCATTCTGAATCCCCGATTCAATGGAGATCGTGATCCGCTGTGCCGATCGGAGCCGGAACAGGCGTGCGGAAAAGAACCCGATGATCATCATTGAAAGGTTGAGGGCCAGGGCCACCGGACCGGCCTGCCTGAATGAGCTCACCAGGATCTCCTTATCATTGAGCACGGCAGCGAGGATGACCACCATCAGCAGGATTCCCGACATGATCTTCACCGGCTTGTTCATCAGGGAGGCAAACCTCGGAGCCTTGGCGTGGATGATCATTCCGATGGCTACCGGAACAAGGGTGATGATGATCACGGAAAGCATCGTATTGAAGACCGGCAGCGGCACATACTCTCCCTGCTGCAGGAAATGGCGGAGCGAAAAGTTGACGATCAGCGGGATGGTGAAGACGACAATGATGCTCGAAATGGCTGTCAGGGATATCGACAGGGCCGTGTCCCCCTTGGAGATGTGCGAGATCAGGTTGGAAGTAGGCCCGCCGGGACAAGCCGCCAGAACCATTATGCCAACCGCCAGTTCCGGGGTGCTCATCGGGAAGATCATCAGCAAAAGGAAGCCAACAAGCGGCAGCACGATGATCTGGTTCAGGATCCCGATGGCTGCCGCCTTCGGATACAACGCCACCCGCTTGAAATCGGCAGGCGTCAGCGCCAAACCCATTCCCAGCATAATGATTCCCAGGGATATGGGCAGGAATACGTCGGTTAAGAAATTGGATTCCATAGACTCAGGTTTTAGGTTAGTCTGGCAATAATAACAAAACCTGACCGAATGACCGGCGAGGAGCAACTATTTACTTTCCCGCAGAGACAACCCAAAGGATGAATAACTGTTACAGGTGTACGATTCGAGCGTATTTTTATAGCCTGTCCAGATGGTCTCGTAATGACTCACCAAAAACCGGGAAGGATTGCACAAATCGTTGGCACCCAGCCCAAAAGTAGCACTACTGGGACTAAAGTACGTTGCGCCGATATCCTGAATGGTAAAATCAAGCTCGTAATACTCCTTGGTCGGATTATAGGTGCTCCTCACCTCCGATTTGAAGCTTCCACTGGTAATAGTCTGAGTCCTCTCGTTGATGTGCAATGTTAACTGTCCCTTGTTGCGCAGGCCTCCATCTGTCTCCCATTCGGCGGTAAAGACCCCATTGGAATAGGTGCCCTCCCGTAGCTCATCGTCAAAGGTCCATTTTAATTCACGCTCACTGATGGTGATATTATCCGGATCAATGTCCCTGCTGTGATAGACACGGGCATCCAGGCGCTTGAATGAAAAGCGCACATACTTCCAATTGGCTGCCGGTCTGGCCTCATAGGGCTCTGAAATGATTCCGATCCCACCACAGTCGATCCGGGCAAAGAGTTTATCTTCAGACAGATTAACCCTGGACAGATCCACTTCCTTCCTGAACGTTCCATCCTCGGCATCAATCGTGTACAGGACATTCTGTGTCTTCTGACTGAGGATCTCCACCAGGCCGTTGTACTTGATCTCGGCCGTATACTCGGGATCGGTGGTATGGCTGACCACGCCTTCGATGTAGTTATCGCCTATATCGGTGATCTCCACCTTCAGCTTCGGGATGAAACAGCGGATGACGTTTATCCCCGCTTCCCGGATCTGCGGCATCAGGGCGGTAGCCTGGCTGAGGGCGCACTGCTGGTCGATGTAAGGGTAGCCCCGGAAGTTGTTAAAGATTTCCAGGTAGCTGAGATCCTTGCACATCAGCACGTTATTGCCGCCGATGGTTTTCCTGTAAATGGCCGGGCCCTGATCATAGGAGCAGTGGTCTAGCTTGGGGGAGGCATAGGTCTTTTCCGGGTGGATCTTGGGCGTGACACCGGTTCCCGAGATCGTCTCGTGCGAGAAGAAGTTCAGGTTGGTGTAGGTGGCCAGCTGCTCGGCAATGGTTTTGGCCGTGGTGGCCGACTTGCTGAAGGATTTGACGGCCGGGTCAACGGTCCCTTTGAGGAAATCCTCGATGCCGTTCTTCTGTGAATGGAGGTAGATGATCTCCTCGTATGGATCGGCATCGTAGGAGTACTTGTACCCTGCCGCTCCGGCACCGACCCCCGGATGGGCGTCATCGCGGACGTGCGATGCGATCCCCATATCGGCGATCAGGTGGAGCGTCTGGCCGAGCGCCCGCCAGGCAAACGCCATATTCATTTTTCGAAAATCCGGGTCCTTTTGCTCCAGGGCATTTTTAAAATGGGTCTTCCCGGCCTCGTAATTGTATTCGTTCCGCTTATCCGAAAGGGCCCACTGCACGTGATCCACCTTCGGATTCTCAAGCGCCCAGGAGACATAAAAATCGTCGAGCAGATCCTTCAGGTAGCGCTGTCCCTCAGGCTGGGTCGGATCATAGAAATGACAGAAACTGGCCGGCAGCTGGGGCTCGTCGGCACTCATCCCGCCGTGCTCGATCCATCCAAGGGGAGTCTTCCTGGCGGTTGCCGTTTTTATGTCCAGCATATCACCTTTGGAGACCTCTTCTCCTTCAAGAGCTCCTATTGACAAGCTAAAGAAATAGTTGTAAAACTTTTCATTGGGATCGATGGCGACCTGATACCGCTCCATAAAGGCTTCGGCAATGGCCACGTTCAACTTCTTATGCGTGTAGAGATGGTCATAGCTGCTCAATCCGAGTGAGAGGACCAGGTAAACCAAAGCTCCGGCAACGGCGTAGGCTATCTTTTTCATAATTTTCCCTCCCTTATAGACGCATTAGTTTCCAGGAACCATCAGGGCCAAGCGACAGGGCCACTGTAAACTCCGCCCCGTCAACGATAAAAGCAAACTCCGCATACCGCTCCGACACCAGGGTCAGCTCCCTGGCCTTAAAGGCCTCACCAAACAATTTCAGGTTCTCGGAGGAGGAACCTTCGATCAGTTCGGTGTAATGCTCCAATGCCGAAGGGGTAACCCAATCCAGCACTTTGTCGGGATTTCCGGAAAGGAAAGCCTCCTCGATCTTGTTGCCTGTTTTAGTGACTTCGGTGCGGTTTTTCTCTAAAACCTGGTCATCCCCGTTGTTGGGACCGATGTAATTTTCGCATTGGATGGCCAGATGGGCGATGGCCATCAATAAAAATCCACCAAGGAAGAGGGAAATCTTGCTGCCTGTTTTCTTCATATTCAATGGTTTTCAATTAGTTGAAATCTTCCGCATCCATTATTGCATAAGGGTTTTCGGCCTGTGATAAAGATAACAGGGTTGGGTAAATAACCAAATGTTGTCATTAAATGACGAAGGGCACCTATGAGCGAAGTCGGGATATGGCAACCTTTCAATTGAGCCAAAACCATTAACTTTGGTTTTCAACCTTCGGGTTCAATTGCAATCAGCCGCCAATGAGCAAGCCAAGAAAAAAGGATGATTACCTGAAGATGCCGGGATATCCCGGAGGAAAGAAGGCATTCCAGGATTTCATCTCCAGGAACATCCGGTATCCTGAGGAGGCCATGAAAGCAGGAATCGAAGGCCAGGTAATTGTCGGGTACGAGGTCACCGACAACGGGGTCGTCCAGAATGCCCGTATCATCAAGGGCCTGGGATACGGATGCGATGAGGAGGCCTTGCGGATCGTCGGATTGCTGCGTTTCGAGAAGGTCAAGAATATCAAGGTCAGGGTGAAAGTAGGCAACAAGGCGGTCATCCATTTCAGGTTGCCTGCCATTCAAATCAATTATTCATTATTGCCTCCGGCAAAACCACCCGCACCGGAGGAGGGACCAGACCGCGATGCCGGCGGATCCGGGTACACCTATACCATCAATTTCTGACCGGCCGGATTAAAATAATTTGGGTTTTTTCTTCGGATTTCGTATCTTTTTGATTTCCATAAACTTATTCCATTCAATTTTACCACAGCACAATGAAAACATCAATGAAGATGGCCGTTTTGGCGATGGTGACCCTCATTGCCACGGCTGGTGCTTTTGCACAGGAATGGACAAAGGCACAAAAGGAAGTATGGCAGGTATGCGAGACTGCCTGGAAGGATTACCAAAACCAAAATTGGGATGGAGTGGCCGCTTATATGCATCCCAACTACCAGGGTTGGGACGATCAATCCCCCCTGCCCTATTCGAAGGAAAAGGCCATGCAAATGATCAAGGAGCGCTTTACCACTGTGAAGTTGACCAGTTATGACATTGAACCGGCAAGGATCGTGGTCTTAAAAGATGCAGCCTTGATCGATTATTATTACTCCTATACAATTGTTTCGATGCAGGGGGATAAAAAGGAATTCAAAGAGCTCAAAGGGATGTTTGTCGAGTTCTATGTAAAAGAGGGCGGCAAGTGGCTGTGCCTGGGTGATATGACCACGCATTTGTAGTTCGCGCAAAGTCCGGAAAAAAATATTTCCCGATCAGATGACGAAGGGCACGATTGCCTTGCGGCCGGACGGATACTCCTTGAAGTGGTTTTTGTACCATTTGTGATGGGAGAAGGCCCGCGGCACCAGGTTGGCGATGGTCCAGACGAGGAAGGAGAGGGCCGCCAGGTTCCAGCAGAGGATTGCAAAGCCGGTCCATTCGATGATCTCACCGAGCAGGTTGGGACAGCTCACCCACCTGAAAAGGCCTCCTTCCGGTATCTTATAACCGGTCTCTCCGGGCTTGCGCAAGTTAATCAGGCGGTTATCGTATTTCCAGTTGACATAAACTCCCAAAACAAACAGCAGGGCGCCAGCGATGAACCGGGGTGAGACCAGGTCGTCCGTGGTTTGGCCGTTGAACCGGGTGAAATGATATCCCAGCAGGAACCCGTTCATCAGGTTGAAAAGGATGCCGAAGAGAGCGATCAGCAGCGGCATTCTCTTTGAGTTGGTGCGTATCCTGAAGGGGAATACGAAAGTCCGGTGGATGTAATGGAACAGGAAGAAGAATGCCAGGATCCAGATCATCGCATTGGGCCGCGGGCTGCTGCTCATCAGGAAATAGAGCAGGACCATCATCCCGGGCATCTCCATCAGGATCCATCCGGTCCGGTTGCCGATCATCGGGCCCCACCGTAGGGAGGTATGCCGGCCATAAGGGGCTGTCACCTTCATCAAAACCAGGAAGATGATCGCTGCAAAGACCATCCAGGATATGGCCAGGATCCGGTAGGTTTCGTAGGTCATTTGATCGGCTGGTTAGGTTATTGAGGTTTGTAAAGATGCAAAAAATCAAGACTGTTCAGCCTGAAAGCCATCGGCATCCGGAAATCGGTAACTTTGGGGTTTTATCGGATTTTGGATGATGGAACTTCTGGAACTGGGGTATTCACCCAAATTGGAAAAATACCGGGCGGAGCATCAGCTCGAAGCGTTTGAGACGGCGCGGGTCATTGCGGAGCACAAAGAGCGTTACATCGTCCGGACGGCCGGCGGTGAATATGAGGCGGAAGTCACTGGCAACCTCCGGTTTACCGCACGGGGCCGTGAGGATTTTCCGGCCGTTGGCGACTGGGTAGCAGTGACCGTTTACGACACCGACCTGGCGATCATTCATCACATCTATCCCCGGACATCCGTGATCCAAAGGCAGGCGGTAGGACAGGATTCTGATATTCAAATCATTGCGACCAACATCGATTATGCCCTTTTGGTTCAGGCCATTGATCGCGACTTCAATATCAACCGCCTTGAGCGGTATTTAACGGTTTGCCACTCGTCGAAAGTGGATCCCGCACGCCACCCGGAAAGCCGCCACGGACACCTGGGGGGAACCCTCATTGCATGAACACAACCTGAGAGCAGGCTGTTCGAGCCCGAGCCCGAGCCCGAGCCCGAGCCCGAGCCCGAGCCCGAGCCCGTTACCGAAGATTCGGGTTCTTCTCAGAGTTCGACCTTGCCGACGATGTCAGCATGGCGACTCTGCGAAGGAGCTGGTCTCGTCCTCGAGCCTAGAGGTCGTTGTCATAGGAGTTCGAGCCGCTGACGGCCCGGCACGTGAGACGCGCGCTCGACGCCTGAACGCCGTGCTCATAGGATGGGTAACGGTAACGGCAACGGTAACGGGCTCGGGCTCGGGACCGACAAAGAACACCAGCTCCGCCTGGCCGCAGCTGCCGATCGCTCGCCA